>JANWKM010000177.1 GCA_025451395.1 Ilumatobacteraceae bacterium | reverse complement strand
CGCCTGCGGTCGCATGAGTGCAGATTGGACGGCGCCGGTATCCCACTCCGCCAATATCGAATTGACTTCGGCCTGCTGAGCAGCGCTCAGCTCGTCCCAGTGGCCGAGCAGCCAGCGCAGCGGTCCGGAACCGGAACCGAAAAAGCCCGACTCAAGATCACTATCGGTTGCTCCATCAATTGGCCGAAACGCGAGGGAGAAGGCATCGATCGCTGTCTGCAGGCCGATTGGATCTTGCACGGTGTCGAGCACGGCCTCCCACGCAGTCGTGGCCGGCAGCGTCGTGGGCGTGCTCGCCGATACTGACTCGGCCGAGGATGGTGCAGTATCGCCTTCGTCGTTCGTGCACGAGGCTGCCAGCAGAACCAAAATCAAGCCAGCTGTGAGCGGGATGCGTCCCACCATGAGCCGATGGTACCCCGGTAGGTTCTCTGCGTGCCATCGGCGTCGCTCGCCCCGTTCCGGTCGCGCGGATATCGGCTGATGTGGACAGGCGCGCTGGTGTCGAACATCGGCACGTGGATGGAGTCCGTCGCGCTCGGCTATTACGTGGCCGACACCACCGGCAAGGCAACCTCCGCCGCATTCGTGACGGCGGCCGGCTTCATCCCCGCCGCGTTCGTCGGTCCTATCGGATCGGCGATGGCCGATCGCCTACGGCGCCGAAAAGTGCTGGTGGTTGGCAGCATCCTGTCGGCGTTGATCGCCTCTGCCATCGCGGTGTGGGTAGGCACCGGTGACGCGAAACCGGGCGGGCTCGCCGCTGTTGCGTTCCTCGCCGGCAGCGTGGCGATGTTCACGTTCCCGTCGTTCCAGACCACATTGCCCACCCTCGTACCGCGCGATCAGTTGGTGGCGGCAGTCGGCCTTTCGAACGCACAGTGGAACATTGGTCGCGTGATCGGTCCTGCATTCGCGGCTCTCGCGATTTCGATCGGCGACATCGAATTGGCGCTGTGGTGCAACGCGGCGAGCTTTCTGGCTGTTTGTGTCGCTGTCATACTCGTTCCGTTCCACCAACCGCCGGGGGAGCGACGCCCGATCTTCGGTGCGCTTGCTGATGGTGCGCGGTTTGCGCGAGCCACACCCGCGATGCGTTCGATGTTGGTGGTGATGATCGCGACTATCGGAATTGCATCACCGTTTATCGCGTTCGTACCGCTGATGGCCACCAAAGTGTTTGGCGGAGGTTCCCGTGCCACCTCGCTGCTCGTCACCGCACAGGGCATTGGCGCCGTCACCGCCGCGTTCACGTTGGGATCGGTGGCCACTCGTTGGGGATTGTCAAGGGTGATGATCGCGGCGGTGACGATTCTGTGCCCGGCGCTCGTGCTGTACGGCATTGCACCGACGCTGTGGCTGTCGGCAATCGCGATCGTTTTCGTCGGGCTCCTCTCTGGCTATTCGTTCACTTCGTTCATGGGGGTCGCGCAGCAATCGGCCCCCGACGAGATGCGCGGCCGAGTGCTGGCCGTGAACTCGTTCGTGCTCGGCATTCTCTTTCCGGTTGGCTCGATTGTGCAGGGGCAGCTCGCCGACCGGGCTGGGTTGCGCTGGATCACGGCAGGCTCTGGTGTCGTGTTGCTCGTCGTGCTCGGAGTAACGCAGCTGAAGCGCGGGCGCATAGGCTCGCCGTCATGGCCAAGCCCAATCGAGCCGGCACTCCCGTCGATGTAAAGCCGCGCAGCCGCGACGTCACTGACGGATTTCAGAAGGCCCCGGCGCGCGCGATGTTGCGCGCGGTCGGGATGACCGACGACGACTGGGTGAAGCCGCAGGTTGCGATCGCTTCGTCGTGGAACGAGGTCACGCCGTGCAACATGACGTTGCGCAAACTGGCCGAGTTTGCAAAGGACGGCGTGCGTGCAGCCGGTGGGTTCCCGATGGAGTTCGGCACGATCACTGTCAGCGATGGCATCAGCATGGGCCACGAGGGAATGCGTGCCTCGCTCGTCAGTCGTGAGGTCATCACCGACTCGGTCGAGTGCGTGATGCACGCCGAACGGTTCGACGGTTTCGTCGGCCTCGCCGGTTGCGACAAGAGCATCCCGGCGATGTTGATGGCTGCCGCTCGGCTCGACCTGCCGAGCGTGTTTGTTTACAACGGCAGCACCATGCCCGGGCACCTCAATGGCAAGTCGCTCGACATCACCAGCGTCTTCGAAGCGGTCGGTGCGTGCGCGCTCGGTCTCATCACCGAGGACGAACTCGGCGCGATCGAACGCAACGCCTGCCCTGGCGAGGGCGCGTGCGGTGGAATGTTCACGGCGAACACGATGAGTTCGATCGCGGAAGCGATCGGCATGTCTTTGCCCGGCACCGCTTCCCCGCCAGCGATCGATGGCCGCCGTGAGGTCGATGCACGCTTGGCCGGCGAGGCCGTCGTGAATCTGTTGCGCCTCGGTATCACGCCGCGCATGATCATGACGAAGAAGGCGTTCGAGAACGCGATCGCCGTCACCTCCGCGCTCGGTGGCAGCACCAACGCGGTACTGCAGTTGTTGGCGATCGCCAACGAGGCCGGCGTGGAACTGGCGCTCGACGATTTCAACCGCATCGCGGCGAAGGTGCCGCACATCGCCGACTTGAAGCCGGGCGGTCGCTTCCACATGAGCGACCTCGATGTCGTTGGGGGCGTGCCGGTGGTGATGAAGCACTTACTTGACGCGGGACTGCTGCACGGCGACTGCATGACAGTGACCGGCAAGACAATGGCCGAGAACCTGGCCGAGATCAACCCTCCCGCACCCGATGGCGAGGTCGTCCACACGGTCGACAAGCCGCTGCATAGCGAAGGCGGCACCGTGGTGCTCACCGGCTCGCTCGCACCCAAGGGTGCAGTGGTAAAGGTCGCGGGGCTGTCCGCCGAGCAGAAGCAGTTCGTCGGTACCGCTCGTGTGTTCGACGACGAGAGCGACGCGATGGAGGCGATCCTCTCGGGATCGATCGTGCCCGGCACTGTTTTGGTGATTCGCTACGAAGGCCCCAAAGGCGGGCCGGGTATGCGCGAAATGCTCGCCATCACCGGTGCATTGAAGGGCGCGGGTCGTGGCGCAGATTGTGCGCTGATCACCGACGGCCGTTTCAGCGGTGGCACAGGGGGGTTCTGCATCGGTCATGTTGCGCCGGAAGCTGTCGACGGTGGACCGATCGCGTTCGTGCACGACGGCGACCAGATTTCCATCGACGTGCACGAGTTGAGCCTCGATCTGCTCGTCGATGACAGCGACTTGGCGAAGCGCCGCGCATCGTGGCAGCCCAACCCGCCGCGCTACACGACCGGCGTACTCGGCAAGTACGCCAAGCTCGTGCAAGGCGCAGAGACAGGCGCGATCACCAACACCCTCCCGTGAAGCTTCGCGATGTCCTCAAGCTTGTGCGTCTGCGCAAGTTCGAGCGCAGTCCAACGCAACGGTTGTTGAACCGGGTGGTGCTCGCCGACGACTTTCGAACCATTGCCCGACGTCGATTGCCGCGGGCGGTGTTCGACTACGTCGATGGTGGTGCCGACGAAGAGATCACGATGCGGGCGAATCGGGAAGCGTTCGCGAGTCGGCGACTCCACCCGCGGCTGTTGCGCGACGTGTCGGTTGTGGACCTGCATGGAGAGATTTTCGGCCAAGAGTTCCGCAAGCCGATTGGGTTGAGCCCGACTGGTTATACGCGCATGATGCATCCGACGGGCGAAATTTCGGCGTGCCGGGCAGCGATGGATGCGGGTGTGCCGTACACGCTTTCGACGGTCGCGACCACAACCATCGAGGAGGTCGCCGCCACCGGACATCCAAACCTGTGGTTCCAGCTGTACATCACTGGTGATCATCGGCTGAGCGATCCGCTCGTGGACCGCGCGGCCGCCGCCGGTTACAAAGCGCTCGAAGTCACGATCGACACAGCGGTCACTGGCCGGCGTTCACGTGATGCGCGCAACGGTCTCGCCATCCCGCCACAGCTCAGCGTGCGCACGATCTTCGACATTGCCCGCCATCCGCGCTATTGGATGCGCATGCTGACCAACCCGGCCATCGAGTTCGCCAACTTCCAGGCGCTGACGCCTGAGGAACTGGCGAGCGCATCGACGACCGTCAACAGTGCGCTCTTCGACCCGACGTTGAACTGGGCACACATCACCGAAGTGCGCGCACGGTGGAAGGGCCCTCTGTTGTTGAAGGGCCCGATCGGCCCCGAAGACGCTCGCCGCGCGCTCGAGTTAGGTGTCGATGGGTTTCATGTATCCAACCACGGTGGTCGCCAACTCGATCGCTGTGTACCGACAGCAGATCTGATCATGCCGCTGCGTGCCGCGGTCGGGCCTGGTGTGCCGATCGTCGTTGATTCAGGCGTGCATACGGGAGGCGACATCGCCGTCGCACTGGCGCTTGGCGCCGACATGGCATTCATCGGCCGTGCCTACGTGTATGCGCTTGCGGCTGCCGGCGAACGCGGAGTGGCGCACCTGTTGCGAATGCTGACCGCCGAGCTGCGTTCGGTGATGCAGCTCAGCGGCTTGACCTCGCTCAGTCAATTCCGCAAAGAGGGCGCCGACCTGTTATCGGGTCCGTGAAGACGGTCCGAGGGCTATGTGCCCGGATTCGGGCACGTGACCCTCGGACTGCAGATAACCCTCGGACCGAACCTGTTAGCCGCGGTACAGGGCGCGCCAGCCGACCAGTAGCAGGCCGGTGAAGATGGTGGCGACGATGATGAAGGGCAGCGCGGTGCCGTTGTCGAAAACCAAACGGCGCAGCAGCAGCCCGACGGCGACGGTGATCGGCCAAATCACCAAGCCTGTCGACGTGCTAGTCGGCGTCTTCCACGCACGGGCGATAACCCATCCGACGGCGAGTCCGATCAGGAACGGTGCTGCGACGCGTGCGAACCCGCGCAAGGCGTGCCCTTCGTGATGACTGCGGCGGCCGACGACGACGAAGACAGCGATGGCGACAATGTCAAGCGTCGCGGCGAGAAGGACGGGCCGCTTACTCATGCTGAGTGAACTCGCCCAGCTTTCCCCGGAAGAAGAGCAGCGCGTTCGGCTCGGACTCGGATGCAACGTGCTCGAGTTGCAACACGCGTCCGATAACAAAGTGATGATCACCAGCATCGACGACGCCTTCGATCGAACAGTCGATCCACGCGATCGCACCTTCGAGAATGGGCGAGGCGGTCGCGTTCGAAGGGTGCCACTCCACTCCCGCGAACTGGTCCTCGAGACCCGTCTTCGCGAATCGCCAGCACAACTCGCCCTGATCGGAAGCGAGCACATTCACGCAGAACACTCCAGCGGATCTCATCCCCGGCCAGCGATCAGAATTGACCATCGGCAGGAAACCGACCAGTGGGGGATCGAGCGACACCGAGGTGAACGAGCCGATCGTTAGTCCCACCGGCCCACCGTCTTCAGCGAGCCCGGTGACGACAGTCACTCCGGTTGGGAAGTGGCCGAGTACGCGCCGATACTGAATCGGGTCGATCGAGTCGTCTGCCATTACCGGCGACTGTAGATGAACAGCGGGCGCCGAGTTATGTGCGAAGGTGACGCGATGGACGACAAGCCAGCGATACGCCGCCGAATGCGGATGGTGCGTGATCATGTTGCAGATCGCTTGGTACGCAGTGTCGAACTATGGACCAACGTTTCCGAGCTGCCCGAATATCGCAATGCCAAGCGCGTGATGGCCTTCCTTGGAATCAAGGGTGAACCCGACACCGATGCGCTCGTCGCACTGATCGCCGCCGACGGAAAGCAACTGCTGCTGCCTCGAATCGAGCGCGATGCGCTAGTGGTGTGCGATGGCCAGGGACCGATGCTTGCTAGCTCGTTCGGCGTTCCGGAGCCCACGGGTTTAGCGCTGCCGCTTGATGAGATCGATTTCGTGATCGTTCCCGGGTTGGCATTCACTGCTGCCGGCGACAGGTTGGGTTACGGCAGTGGGTACTACGACCGCTTTCTGTCGCGCATCTCGGGTCCGAACGTCGGCGTGTGCTTCCGCGAACAGTTGGTCGACGAGTTACCAGTGACCGAGCGTGACGTGCGCGTGCAACAGGTGATCGTCGCTTAGGGCTACAAGTAGTAACCGGAGATGTCGACGATGAAGTGAGTGTTGCCGCCCGCACCGCAGACGACGGTGAGCTCGCGTGTTGCGTTCAGCGTGAGCGTTACGCCGTTGGCGAGGGTTTGTCCGGCACCGAACCAGTTGATGGTCGACGCCGACACGGTGGTGACGCCGCCGGGATTGACGGTGAGAAAACCTCCCGAGGTGGTTTGCGTGACGGTGACATTGGCGGCGACGGCGGTAGCACCGGCGGGGACGAGGTCCAACACAATGACCACGCCATTGCTGTCGCGTCCGTGTGCGACTGACACGAGGCGGTTGTCGCCAGCGAGCAGCAACCCAGGCGACGGTTCCGGCGCGCGTGAGTCGTAAACGCGGGTGGGCGTGATTGGGTGGAATGCGCCGGCGGTGCCGGGTCCGGCGAGCTTGCGCCACTTGCCGGGCAGTCCTCCCTGATAACAGAACCACACGTCGTGATTGGCGTCCGCGTCGAAAGTGTTGGCACCATTAAGTGTCGCGCGATCTGGAGGCGGCACCCCGACAAGTGGATCGATTCGAACCGCACCGGCGAGGCCGCTGAATACTCCGCCGATACCGGCGTTGCTGTGTGCGTCGACCGCAGGTCCCATATTGCTGGCGGCCCTGATTGCGGTGCCGAAATAACTCTCACTGATGAGGCCAAAGCCAGAGTTGAACGAGGTGTCAACGGCGATCATTCCTACGCCGCCGTTGGCGTCGTTGTGGCCAGCGACGCCGGCAGTGAACGCGGTGCCGGTTGCGTGGCCAAACACCGCGGGGCGTCCGACATCACTGATAGGCGTGCCGAGTCCAGTCTCGTGGCAGCCGAAGCCGTACGCCGGTGGGTCGACGGGCACAGTCACTTCGATCCCGGTAGGCACGGTGGCGGCATTGTTTGCCACATCGAGCAGAACCGGGTTGTCGGCTGCAACTACCGGGTCGGCGGTGACACTCGCCGCTAATCCGCCGACAGCGGCGGCGCCCGCGAGTCGCAGCATGCCACGGCGTGACGTGCGGGCTTCCTGATCGCCGCTGGCAATCTGAGCTTCCAGTTGATCAATACGGGCTTGGAGTTCTGCGACAGTCTTTCTTGTTCCCATCCGAAAACGGTAGTCGCATTTCGGACGCCGCCTGAACGGCGGGCCGGTCAGATCTCGTCGTAGTACTCGCGACCGAGGTGGGTGATTTGGTCTTCGCCCATCATCCAGCGCAACGTGTTCTCGAGCTTGCTTTGCTGCACGAACAGGTCGTGCTCGGCGTGTAAGCCAGGCGCAACCATCGGCGCCTTGTAGTAGAAGCTCAACCATTCCTGGATTCCGCTGAGCCCGGCGCGCTGAGCCAGGTCGCTGAACAACACGAGGTCGAGCGCGAGCGGTGCGGCCAGGATGCTGTCGCGACAGAGGAAGTCGATCTTCAGCTGCATCGGATAGCCGAGCCAACCGAACAGGTCGATGTTGTCCCAGCCCTCCTTGTTGTCGCCACGCGGCGGGTAGTAGTTGATGCGCACCTTGTGGTACACGTCGCCGTAAAGGTCGGGGAAGGTGACCGGGTCGAGGATGTGCTCGAGCACTCCGAGCTTGCTCTCTTCCTTGGTCTTGAAGTTGTCCGGGTCGTCGAGCACCTCGCCGTCGCGGTTGCCGAGAATGTTGGTGCTGTACCAACCCGACAGGCCAAGCATTCGTGCGCGCAGCATCGGTCCGATGACGGTCTTGATCAGCGTCTGGCCGGTCTTGAAGTCCTTGCCGCTGATCGGGACCTTCTTCTCGACGGCGAGGTCGCGCAACGCAGGAATATCGACGGTCAGGTTGGGCGCACCGTTGGCGAACGGCACACCTTCGAGGATCGCCGCGTACGCGTACAACATCGAAGGCGCGATGGTGTGATCGTTCGCGTCGATGGCCGCTTCGAATGCGTCGAGGCTCATGTGCGCGGGACCAGGCTCGATGAAGATCTCGGTGCTCGCCGCCCACAACATCACGACACGATCGACTTGCTTGTCTTCGCGGAAGCGATTGATGTCGACGCGAATTGCGTTCAGCATGTCGCGCTTGTTGATCGTGTGCATCGTATTGTCGGCATCGATGCGCTTCACATATTCGCGGTCGAACGCAGCGGGCATCGGTCGCACATCGCGTAGCGCTTCACTGATGGCTTCGATGTGCTTGCCGCCTTCCAGCACGCCGGCGCGGGTGGCCGCGACGTACGCGTCGTCCGGGAACGGGTCCCAGGCACCGAACACGATGTCGTCGAGCGTGGCAATCGGTACGAAATCTTTGATCAGCGGGCTGCGCTTGTCGGTGCGCTTGCCGAGCCGGATGTTGCCCATCTGGGTCAGGCTGCCGACCGGTAGCGAAACGCCCCGTTTCACCAGTTCGACGCCAGCGATCAGCGTCGACGCCACCGCACCCAACCCGACCGTCAGCACGCCAAGGCGGCCATTGGCGGGAGCGACGGTGGGCGAGGGGGGTGTTGTCATGGATGCGAGGCTAGCGGCGCTAGTTCTAGGCCCTTTAGTTGGGTACGAGAGGGTTGCAAGCCGATCTAGCGAGTGCCAGACTGGTTGCGATGAGTGCCCAGTTCACCACCCCCAGCATTCTCGTAGTACTTATCGTGTAGACGCACGCCCACATAGCCGCGTGCGTCACAGCCTCCCAGTCGGGGGGCTGTTTCGTTTTTCCGAACAGTTGAGAGGGACGTCATGAAGATCACCGGGGCGCAAGCCCTCATCAGATCGCTAGAGATGGAACGCGTCGAGACCATCTTCGGTCTGCCCGGCGGTTGCATCCTGCCCGCGTACGACCCTTTGCTCGACTCGCCGATCCGCCACATCCTCGTGCGCCACGAACAAGGCGCCGGCCACATGGCCGAGGGTTACGCGCACGTCACCGGCCGACCCGGTGTCGTGCTGGTCACGAGCGGACCGGCGGCAACGAACATGGTGACGCCGTTGATGGATGCGTACATGGACTCGATT
The DNA here is from genome assembly GCA_025451395.1 of Ilumatobacteraceae bacterium. GTDB lineage: Bacteria > Actinomycetota > Acidimicrobiia > Acidimicrobiales > Ilumatobacteraceae > UBA668. Next base: position 10 of record JANWKM010000177.1, on the reverse strand, counting down.
CCGCTGGTGT
>JANWKM010000176.1 GCA_025451395.1 Ilumatobacteraceae bacterium | reverse complement strand
GACGAGATCGAAGGCTTCGTCAGCGGATTGCTCAGCCTGGTCGACATCGATGCCGATCCACTGAGCAGCCGCGAGCACATCTTGTTGAGCAACCTGATCCTCAACGAGTGGAGTGCCGGGCGCAGCTTCGATCTGCCCGAGCTCGTCGGGATGGTCACGAAGCCGCCGATTCGCAAGTTGGGCGTCTTCGAGCTCGACGAGTTCTTCCCACCGAAGGATCGCACCGCGTTCGCGATGCGCTTGAACGGCCTGCTCGCTTCGCCATCGTTCGGTGCCTGGTTGGAAGGGACGCCGCTCGACATCGACAAGTTGCTGCGCACACCCGACAAGAAGCCGCGTTGCGCGATCATCACCACCGCGCATCTCAGCGACCAGGAGCGTCAGTTTGTCACCACACTGGTGCTCAGCAAGTTGGTCACGTGGATGCGCAAGCAGAGCGGAACCACCGACCTGCGAGTGCTGTTGTACATGGACGAGGTCACCGGTTACCTGCCACCGACGGCGACGCCACCGACCAAGAAGCCGATCATGACGATGATGAAGCAGGCACGTGCATTCGGTGTCGGCGTCGTACTGGCGACACAGAACCCCGTCGACGTCGACTACAAAGCACTCTCCAACGCGGGCACATGGATGATTGGCCGACTGCAGACCGAGCGCGACAAGATGCGCCTCCTCGACGGTATGAGCGCTGCCGCGGGCGGCGTCGATGTTGGTGCTGTCGGCGACACGATCAGCGGACTTGCCAAGCGCGAGTTCGTGCTGCGACGTGCCGGCAAGGACAAGCCGGAGGTGTTCACGACTCGGTGGGCGATGAGCTATCTCCGTGGTCCGCTGACGCGCGGCCAGATCGCAGTGTTGATGAAGGATCAGAAGGCGGCCTCGGAGAAGGAATCGGTGGCGTCGGGAGACAAGCCAGCACAGAGGGCCCCCGTTGAGTCCGATGAGTCGACGTTGCTCCCAGAGGTCGCCGATGGAGTCGCGATTCGATGGATCGATACCGCCGCACCCTGGCTCGCCACCATCGGCGGCGATCCGCGCGGCAAGCGCTACGAGCCTGCGGTGGTCGCCCGAGTTGCCTTGCGCTACGACGACGACAAGGCCGAACTGATGCACGACGAGGAGTTTGAGGCAGTCCTTTACCCGTTGACGGAGCAGGTGGATGCGTCGCGCGCAATCAGCGTCGACTACGACGACCGCGACCTTCGCGAGGAAACCCCCGATTCGGTCGCGTACCAATTGTCGCCGGCGCCGATAAGGAGCAAGCAGTACTGGACGAGCGTCGAGCGCGGCCTGACCGAGCATCTCGTTCGAAGCCGCAGCTTGGAGCTTCAGTGGAACAAGCAACTCAAGCTCTACAGTCGGCCCGGAGAAACCGCCGAAGCGTTTACGCAGCGATGTGTTCAAGCCGCCGACGCGCAGGGCGACGCCGAGACGGCCAAGTTGCGCGACAAGTACCAGAAGAAAGTCACGTCGCTGCAATCGCAACTGCAAACCGCTGAAGATCGCGCTGAAGTGTTGGAAGCGCAGCGCAAGGGCAATCGCAACTCGGAAATTCTGTCGACTGCGGGTTCGATCCTCGGTGGCCTGCTGCGCGGCAGCAAATCGCGAGGTGGCATGTTGGACTCGGTGCTCGGCAAGGCTGGTAGCGCGGCGGGCAGGCGTGGTCGCACATCGGCGTCGAAGCAGCGAGTCGAGGCCGCCGAGAACAAAATCCAACTGCTGCACGATCAAATGGAAGACCTCGAAGCCGAGTTGACCACCGAGGTCACAGAGATCGACAACAAGTGGGCGGCGATCGCCAAAGAAACGGCGACGACGGCGATCGCCCTCGATAAGAGCGACGTGAAGGTCACGCAGCTTTCGCTCGTCTGGATTCCCGTCGCCTAATTGATCTGCATGGCTTCCCAAGGCCGCGATAAAATGAGAGAGATGCCGGTTTCAGTCACCATCCGCCACGTCCCCGACGACGTTCGTAACGAGCTGGCTTCGCGCGCCGCTCTGAAGAGCTGCTCACTTCAGGCGTTCCTGCTGCACGAGTTGATCGAACTCAGCGGGCGGCCAGACCGAGCGACGTTGATCGCAAATCTGCGTTCCAAAATCCCGGCCGGTCAATCCGTCGCGGCCGAGACAATCGTTGGTGCAGTAGCCGCGGACCGACGGTGACCGTCATCCGTTAGGTCTCCAACGAGTCAGCCGGTGGCAGTGTGCTGGGGCCGACGTGTTTGTTGAGCCACTTGTTGAGGTCGCCCGCGGCCGACCACGCGTCGCGCACTCGAGTCACCACTTCCTGGGTGTGCATCCACTTCGCCAACGGCCACTCCTTCGATGCCACGAGTCCCTTGCGACGCAGGATCGCAATGCGTGGATGGTCCTTCGGATAGCCGCGCGGCGCCGTCTTCAACTCGCTCATCGCGCCGAGCTTCAAGCCGCGTTTCTCGGCTTCTGCGCACAGTACTTCGAGTTTCTCGCCGCTTGCCTTTGAGTCGACCGCATTCCGGAATCGCTCCAGTTGATCGAACGCCATGTTGTAGTAGCCCGAACCGGCGAACATTCCGGTGGTGTCCAGGTGCACGTAGTAGCCGGCACCGCCATCGGATTCGCCGTATGCACCAATGTTTTCCTTGTACGGCGTCTTGTCTTTCGCGAAGCGCACGTCGCGATAGGGGCGGAAAACGTTGAACGGTCCGAATTCCTCGAGTTCATCCAACAGCGCCAGCATCGGCGCCCGCACCTGGGTTTCGTACGTCGCCTTGTTTGCCTGCCAGAAGGTGCGCGAATTATCGGCGGCCAGGCGCTCGAAGAACGTGAACGCCTCATCGGGAAATCCGGTGAACGCCATCACTGAAATTCTACGCGTCGCGTAGTGTGCCGCTGTGGCCGTGTTGGCGATTGATCAGGGCACGTCGGCAACGAAGGCAGTCGTCGTCGATGATGACGGCACCGTGCTGGGCCTTGCGGAAGTGCCGGTGACGGTGCAGACCACCGGTGACGGCGGCGTAGAAGTCGACCCGGAAGCGCTGTGGGCGAGCGTCGTCGAGGCGGGCCGGCGAGCGATCACCGAGTCCGGCAGTCCGACGTTGACGGCGATCGGATTGGGAAATCAAGGCGAGACGATTGTTGCGTGGGATCGCACAACCGGTCGCGCACATGGTCCGGCGATCGTGTGGCAGGACCGTCGCTCGAGCGTGGTGTGCGATCGACTCGTCGAGCATGGCCCGCGACTCACGTATCTCACCGGACTCGAACTCGATCCGTACTTCGTTGCACCGAAGGTGGTCTGGCTGCGCGACCGCGTCGAGACGGGTCTGGTGATTACTACTTCCGATACCTGGTTGCTTCATCGATTGTGCGGCGCGTTCATTACCGATGTCTCCACCGCCGGGCGCACGCTGCTCCTCGATCTGGAGTCGGGCCAGTGGAGCGACGAGGCGTGCACAATCTTTGACATTGATCGGTCAACGTTGCCGAACGTTGTTGGCAACGCGGTGGAGGTTGGGCAATGCACCGAGTTCGGTGGCAGCGTTCCAGTGACGGGCGCATGCGTCGATCAGCAAGCTGCACTCTTCGCGGAGGCGTGTTACTTGGCCGGTGAAGCGAAATGCACGTACGGCACCGGCGCGTTCATGCTGGCGTGTACCGGATCGACACCAACTCGTTCGACTAACGGTCTCGTCGGTTGCCCGGCATGGCGGCTCGCTGACGAGTTGACGTGGTGTCTCGATGGACAGGTGTACACCGTCGGCGCTGCGGTGAGCTGGCTGATCGCGAGGGGGATCATGACTGAACCTGGTGATCTCGACCGATTGGGAGGCGGCGTCGAGGACGCGAACGGTGTCACGTTCGTACCCGCTCTCGCCGGACTCGCCGCGCCCTACTGGAAACCACACGCGAAAGCGGCCTTCACCGGATTGTCGCTCAGCAGCGAGCGCGGTCATCTCGTACGAGCGGCGATCGACGGCATCGCCGCGCAGGTTGCACTGCTCGCGCATGCGGCCGGACGCGATCTCGGCTCGCCGATCACGCGCCTGCGTGTCGACGGCGGACTGACCCGCAGCCAGACGTTGCTGCAAGTGCAGGCCGATCTGCTGCAGTGCCCGGTCGAGGTGTACCCGTCGCCGCACGCGACCGCGCTCGGGGTCGCAGCGTTTGCGGCGATCGGTGCCGGGCGTGCCGCAAGCCCGATCGAGTGGCTGCCGAGCGCGGTGGTTGAGCCGTCGATCGCGGCGGATCAGGCCGCCGAGCGGCTGGCCCGTTGGCAAGCGGTCGCCGACGCAACGATGGATCACTGATGTTCGACGTAACGGTGGTCGGCGGTGGTGTCATCGGCTGCGCAGTCGCACGTGAGTTGACGCGCCGAGACCTGGCGGTCGCGTTGGTCGAAGCGCGCAACGACGTCGGAGCGGGTACCAGCAAGGCGAACACCGCGATCTTGCACACGGGCTTCGACGCGACACCGGGCTCGACGGAGTCGAGACTGGTCGCCCGCGGCTACGAACTACTGCGCGCGTATGCGCCTAACGCTGGAATCTCGGTGGAAGAAACCGGAGCGGTCCTCGTCGCTTGGGACGACGAGCAGGCCGAGAGCTTGCCGACGCTGGCCGCGAAGGCTGCCGCGAACAACTACATGCACGCTGAAGTGATCGACGCCAAGGAAGTCCGCGGGCTCGAGCCGCATCTGGGCGACGGAGTCACCGGCGGCATGGTCGTCCCCGGTGAACATCTCGTCGATCCCTGGACGACGCCAATCGCCTTCGCGACCGAGGCAATCCTCAACGGCTGCCAACTTTTCACCGGGTTCGCGGTCGCGAGCTGCCGTGTCAACGCGGATTCGACGACACTCGTGGCCGCCGATGGTCGCGTACTGCGCACGCGCTATGTCGTCAACGCAGCGGGGTTACACGGCGACACGTTGCATCAATTATTCGGCTACACCGGCTTCACGATCCGACCACGCCGCGGCGAGTTGATCGTTTTCGACAAGCTGGCGCGGCCGCTGCTGCGGCACACGATTCTGCCGGTCCCGACCGCGCACACGAAGGGCGTACTCGTGGCCCCAACGGTGTTCGGCAACATCATGCTCGGCCCCACGGCCGACGACATCTCGGACCGCAGCGCAACCGGCAGCACTAAAGCGGGCATCGACGCGTTGTTGATGAAGGGGCGACGTATTCTTCCGGCGCTGCTGGACGAGGAAGTGACGGCCGTGTACGCCGGGTTGCGAGCAGCGACCGAGCACAGCGACTATCAGTTGAGCGCGCACGCCGACAATCGCTACGTGTGCTTGGGCGGCATCAGGTCAACGGGGTTGACCTCATCGATGGCGGTTGCAGAGGAGGCGGTGACGCTGCTGTCGTCGATTGGTCTGACGATGACGATGCGCGACGTTGGTCAGTTGCGCGACGTCCGCATGACACCACTCGGTGAAACGGACGAACGCCCATATCAACGAGGCGGCGCGGTGATATGTCATTGCGAGCGCGTGACCGCCAAGGAGATCGAAGCCGCGGTTCTGTCCACGGTGCCCGCCAGCGACATCGATGGGCTGCGGCGACGAACACGCGTACTTGCCGGTCGCTGCCAGGGCTTCTACTGCGCGGCCAACGTGTGTGCGCTCGCGGCCAAAGCGTCGGGACGATCGATGAGCGAGTGGATGGGTGTGCCGTGATCGATGTCGCGATTGTCGGTGCCGGACCTGCCGGTCTCTCGGCTGCGATTGAACTGCGGCGGCGAGGCGTCGGACGAGTCGTCGTGTTCGAGCGCGAGCTTTTCGCGGGTGGCATTCCGCGTCATTCCGCCCACCTTGGATATGGCGCACGCGACATGCATCGCATCACGACCGGGCCGCGTTACGCGGCACTGCTGACCCGCCGTGCGGAAAAGGCCGGTGTTGAAATAGAAGTCGGGCGCTCCGTCACTGACTTTGCGCAGCTGTCTGCACGCGCGGTATTGCTCGCCACCGGCGTGCGCGAACGGCCGCGCTCAGCCCGTCTGGTTCCCGGCGATCGCCCGGCCGGCGTGCTGACCACTGGTTCGCTTCAGCAGTTTGCGACACTCCATCACCAACGGGTTGGCAATCGCGCAGTCGTCGTCGGTGCAGAGCACGTCAGCTTCTCCGCGGTGCTCACACTTGCCCACACTGGTTGCAGGGTCGCGGCGATGGTGACGGCGCTCCCCCATCACCAGACGTATCCACTGTTACGACTCGCCACCGCCGGGCGCCATCGAGTGCCGATTCACACTGGTGTCGACATCGCGGAGATAGTCGGTCGTACGCGCGTGGAAGCCGTTGTGCTCACCGACGGACGGCGCATTGCGTGCGACACGGTTGTCTTCACCGGTGACTGGATTCCCGACCACGAACTCGCGCGCGCTGGCGGTTTGCCGATGCTGCTAGTAGCGAAGGCTCCGATTGTCGACGCCAGTTGGCACACCCAGCAACAAGGAGTGTTCGCTATCGGCAATCTGATTCATCCAGCCGAGACCGCTGATGTGTGCGCGCTCGACGGTCGCGCGGTGGCCGAGCACGTCATCGACTGGCTCACCGTTGGGAGCTGGCCGGCAGCGGTTGCGGCCGTCGAAGTGGCCGCGCCAATCCAGTGGGCGGCAACTTCGGCGATCGGCGTTACGTTTCGCGTCGACGAGTTCGTCACCGGATCGGTCGCGGCGAGCAACGGAAGCGAACTGCTGCACCAGACAAAACGCAAGAAGTGGATCCCCAATCGCGCCTACCACTTACCCCGGCTGAGGGATTGCCGCCAATTGACCTTCAAGCGCTGATGGAGTGGACAACGCGTAGGCTGGATGCATCGCCGCGGGCGTGGCGAAACTGGCAGACGCGCAGGGTTTAGGTCCCTGTTCCGCAAGGAGTGTGGGTTCAAGTCCCTCCGCCCGCACCATGCTCGTCGACGTCCAACTCAGTTCTGCGACCAACGAGTGGCCCGCGCTGCGCGACGCGGTCCTGAAGGCTGAGGCCGATGGCACCAACACGGTGTGGGTGTTCGACCATTTCGACGGCACTCTGCTCGGTGGCGATCGCCCGGCGATGGAATGCTTCACACTGCTCGGGGCACTTGCCGCGGCGACGACCACGATTGGTGTCGGTCCACTGGTAGCGAACGTGGCCAACCGCTATCCGGCTGTACTTGCCGCTTCGGCCGCGACGGTGCAACGAATCAGCAACGGCCGTCTGCGGATGGGCCTCGGTGCCGGCGCCGCACCCGACAGTCCCTGGTCGCACGAACACCGCGAGCGCGGAATACCGCTGCTGACGACGACCGCCGAGCGGCACGCCGCGGTCGTGCATCAGATCGAAGCGTTGCGCGCACTTCCTTCAGCTACAACTACTCCGATACCAATCCTGGTCGGCGTCAACAGCACGGCTCTGGCGATGCTTGCCGGCATTCACGCCGACGGAGTCAACGTTCGTCTGAGTAGCCCGAAGGCGGCAGAACACATCGCGGCAGCACGCGAGGCCGCAGGTACGCGCGCATTCGAATTGACAGGCTGGGCTAACGCCACTGACAGTACCGCGCAGGAGAAGGCGCATGAGCTCAACCTCGACCGCTTGATTATTTCGCGTCTCGGTCCTCTGGGGTAAACGCAGCAGGTCCTTCGCGGGGCAACGCGTCGCTGAACTCTGGCATGCACTTCCACTCCGGCACCGGCGGCTCGTAGTCAGGTCGTGGTGCGTAGACCGAGCGCTCGACCAATGCCATCTTGTGGATGTAGCGGGGACAGTTCGGAAAAATGCGTTCGGCCTTTACGCGCACGATCAGTTGCGCGCCGGGGAACGACGACATCAACGGATCGTCGTCGTTGACAGAGGCAGTGCCCTGCACACGCATGCGGTTCGGCTTCTGGAAGTTGACGAACAGCAGCCCCACCTTCGGGTTGACGAGCAGGTTGCCCATGCTCATGAACATGCCGTTTCCGTCGTAGCTCGGAAAGGCCAGCTCGTTGTTTGCGGTCACGCGCACGAAGCCGGGCAGTCCACCCTTGTACGAGACGTCGGGCCAGCCATCGGCGTCGGCGGTTGCGAGGAAGAACATGTCGGACGCTTCGATGAATGCAATGTCACCGGCGCTGAACTGGTCGTGCAGCGTCACATGCTCGAGGCGATCGGCGATGCGCCGACTGTCGAACTGATCTTGCATCCGACGATTTCCAGCGTGGTACAGGCCGCGGTCGTCGTTCACTCCTGCAACGCTACAGAATCACCGGCCTGTCGAGCACTGCGGTGTATGCGGTCAGCTTGAAGCCAAGTCGTTCGTAGATCGCAAACGCGTTCGCCGGGTTCTCGGTGTCGACGCCCAGCGCCGCCTCAGTCATCCCGCGATCACGCACCTCGCGTAAGCTGGCGGCGAGCAAAGCACTCGCGACGCCTCGCCCGCGCCAATCGGGATGCGTCGAGATGTGCTCGGTGTACCCACGCAAGCGACCGAGCTTCTCGTTCTCCTCATGGTTGATGAAGCTGCGAATCTGGCCGACAACGGTGTCACCTGCCCACGCAACTTTCCAGAGCGTCGAGTCGGCGATCGGATCATCACGAAACTCCAGCCAATGCTCTTCTTTGGGTTGCTGCTGGCCGAACCCACCGGCGAATGCGTTTACTGCCGCGTCCCAGATCGTGCGCAATTGATCGGCCGCGACAGGCCGCAACTCGACACCATCGGGGAGTGGCAAATCGAGGATGTCATCGAGATGCGGGCGAACCATCGACGCCTCGAAACGAACTTCGCCGTAACCCATCGCCTGTAGCCACGCGACTGCGGTGCCAGCAACGGACTCGCCCGGACCGGGGTGAGGCATCCAGCACCGAATCAGATGAGTCAGCTCTGGCTGCTCGGCAGCCCGTTCCGCCGCTCGGTTTCCGAGACCTTTTACTAACGCGGTGAACAACGGCTGCGCCATGTGCTTCTGGTACAACGGCGCGACCCAGTAGTGGATATGCCCCTCGGGAGTGTCATCGCACCCCGCGCGGCCGTACCCGACGAGGCCATCGTCAACGTGTTCGATGATGACGAAGTTCCGCTCCAAGTCCTCGGCAGGGATATGCGAGTAGGTCAAGTCGATCTGTTCGGTAGTAACCAACTCTCCGTCATCGCCAGACAAATGAAAGTCCGTCAGCACGGCCGCCATCGCCGCATGGTCGGAGGGACCCGCGTAGCCGCGACTCGTGTAACCCGCTGGGCAATCGATTTTCACGCCCACCACGTTACGACGGCACTGCGCGCAGACCCGCGTGAATAACTACGTCGGCGGAGGAGTGAACGCCGCACCACCAGTGCTGCCGTCGTAGCTACCGAGCAAT
>JANWKM010000175.1 GCA_025451395.1 Ilumatobacteraceae bacterium | reverse complement strand
TCGATGTGTTCGAGCTCCCACAGCAGCGGGTAGGGAATGTGCACAGCGGTGCCACCGAGCGAAAGAACGGGCAGCACGTCATTACGAATGCTGTTGCCGACCATGCACACGTTCGCGGCGTCGACGCCCAGCTTTGAAAAGATTCGATCGTAATTGTCGGCGTGCTTCTCCAGCACGATTTCGATGTCGCTGAAGTGGTGCGCGAGGCCACTCGTTTCTACCTTGTGCGACTGGTGAATGAGATCACCCTTCGTGATCAGCACCATGCGGTAGTGCTGCCCGATGCGCGCAATGACGTCGGCGACGTCGGGGAGCAATCGCACAGGTTCACTCAGCTGTGCGCGGATCCCTTCGATCAGTTCGGCGATGATCTCGGTGGTCACGCGACCTTCGCTGATCGTGATGGCCGCCTCGACCGCTGACAGACCGAAAGACTTCACGCCGTACCCGAACACCGCCAGGTTCTTGCGCTCGACGGCCGTCAGCGCCGCCTTGACGTCGACGCCACTGGCAGCGAGGGGAGCGAGCAGTTTGACGAACAGCTGCTCGTTGGCGTCGAAACCATCCTCGCTATGCCACAGCGTGTCGTCGGCGTCGAAGGCAATGAGGTCGAACTTCATCTATGCAGCGCGTTGAGATAGTTGTACACGGTGATGCGGCTGACGCCGATCGCGTCGGCGATGTCTTCGACCGCACGCCGCAGAATGAACGCGCCCCGTTCATCAAGCAGCCTGATCGCGCGCTGCTTGTCCTCGCGGCTCATGGTCTGCAGCGGAGCACCCATCTCGCGCTCGACAGCTTCGATCATGCGGTCGAGCGCACCATGCAGCGGTGCCGGCCGCACGGCGGCAATGTCAGCTCCGTCCCAGCGCAGCGGGAGGTCGCCGGCTTCGCGATCTTCGATGGCGACGAGCGACGCGCCGAGTTGTTCGACGATCGGCTTGACAGCCAAGACCACCGGATGCCGGGGCAGCTTGTTCACGCGCCAGCCAATCGCTCGGCGTGCAGGCTGACATGGGTGGCACCGTTCGCAAACGCTTGCGCCACGATCGCGCCCGACACTTCTGCGACCTGCGTCTGACTGACCGTGCACGAAGAACCGAATGGCCCGAACTCGACCGAAATACCTAACGCCTCGGCAGCCGCAACCGCGGCACGTACGTGCGGGCCCGGGTTGCCCTCGACGAACGGCTCGATCGTGAACTCCAACAACAGCACGTCGTGATGGTAGGGCGACTCAGCCCGCCCATCCACCCCCGAAAATCTCGCTCATGTCGCGGCCGCACCACAGTGTGATTCGGTCAGGCACGCGACATGAGCGGTCGCGGCCGCCATTCACGACCCGGTCAGCGGGCGCCCATCACCCTCTGCAGGTCGGTGCTGCGGGCGATGCAATCACCGCCGGCGGCGTCGAAGGCTTGGTTCAGCTTGCTCAGCGCGGTGCGGAACGATGTGTTCCAGTCGCTTTCGAACTGATCGCGAGCGGGGCCGACCCAGGTGGTGCCGCCGAGTGCCGACGAGACTGCGCTCATCACACCCTCGATAACGGTGATCTGTTGCTTCAGCGAGCGGCCGAGCGAAGCCAACTGCTCGGGATTTGCTCCATACATGGACATGACTTGCGTTCCTCTCGCGGCTCGCGTGATTGCGGTGCCGTCACTGAAACTGGGCGCAGCGAGCTCGCAGCAACGGCAACAGCAATGCGACGTTGTCGGGGACGAACGATTCCGTCGCCAGCAGCGTCTCGAGTTGGCGGCGATCGACCCAACGCACCTCCTCGATCTCGCCGTCGGTGAACTGGAACGGGCCGTCGTGCACGACAAGAAAGCCACGCCCGATCATCGCCACGGAGTCGTCGGCGAACCTGCCTTCGCCGAGCAGCTCCCAGTGATCGGCGACGATGCCCAACTCCTCGACAAGTTCTCGTTTAGCCGCCTCTGCGTAACTCTCACCGGCGGCGACCACGCCGCCAGCGGCAAGATCCCACATTCCGGGCCACACATCTTTGGTATTCGCGCGGCGGTGAACAAGCAACCGGCCGTCGGAGCCGATCACGGCAATCGATACCGCTCGGTGCTGCAGGTTCCGCGCTCGCATCTCGGCTCGAGTTACCGTTGCGATCACGCGATCGTCATCATTGACCACGTCGACGCGTTCGGTTCGCCATGCCACTCAAACCGTCATAGCATGCGCAGAGCATGCAAAAACGAAATAGCATGCGCGCATGGAACTCGACACACTGCGCGACGAAGCCCGTGATCTTCTGGATGAAACGACGGCCCTGCGACGGACCCTTCATCGTTGGCCAGAACTGGGCAACGATCTTCCCGTCACCCGCGAGACGGTGCTCGGCGCACTCGATGGGTTGCCACTGAACGTCACCCTGCACGAGTCGACCAGTGGAATCGCAGCAATGCTCGATGGTGGCAAGCCCGGGCCGACGGTGCTGTTGCGCGGTGATATGGACGCGTTGCCCCTCAAAGAAGACACCGGTCTCGATTTCGAGAGTGCGACCGAGGGACAGATGCACGCGTGCGGTCACGACACGCACACCGCCATGCTGGTCGCTGCGGCCAAACTGCTCAGCGCGCGGCGAGCAGATATTCCCGGTCGTGTGCTGTTCATGTTCCAGCCCGGCGAAGAAGGCCACGGTGGCGCGCGGTTCATGATCGACGAGGGGCTGCTCAGCCCGGGTCCAGCAACCGACGGCAGCGCTTCGCCGGTCACTGGCGCCTATGCACTGCACATCACCAGCAACCTGCCCACCGGGTGGATTGCAACCAAGGGCGGCCCAATCATGGCTTCGGCAGACACAATGTTGATCACCGTGACTGGGCGCGGCGGGCACGCCAGTCAGCCGCATTATGCGCTCGATCCGATTCCGATCGCATGCGAAATCGTGCAGGCAATACAGATGATGGTGACACGCACGATCGATGTCTTCGATCCGTCGGTAGTCACCGTTGGCCGCATCACCGCCGGCACCACCAACAACGTGATCCCTGAGTCCGCTGAAATTCTCGGCACTATTCGTGCGATCAGTGAAGCCACCCGCCGAAAAGTGACTGATGGCATTCGCCGCGTGGCTGAGGGCGTCGCAGCTGCGCACGATGCGCAGGTGAGCGTCGAGTTCAGCGACGGCTATCCGGTCACATCGAACAATGCCGGTTCAGCGGACTTCGCGCTCGATGTCGTCAAGGACATCGTCGGCGAAAAGCAGACGGTGCGGCTTCCGAATCCGGTGATGGGCGCGGAGGATTTCAGCTATGTCCTCAATCAGATACCTGGGGCCATGATGTTCCTCGGTGGCACCGGAGCCGATCGCGATCCGAATTCCGCCGCCCCCAACCACTCGAACCGAGTGCTGTTCGACGAAGAGGCGATGGTCAACGGCATCGCCGTCTACTCGGCGATGGCGCTGCGCCACCTCACGCACACAAGCGCAGCGTGACCAACTCGAATGGACGCATCGTCAGATTGACGAAGCCATCGGCGACGTCGAGTGCGCGTTGTGGCTCTTCCAACAGATTGCATGTGTGAGCGGCGATGATTCGGCCGGAGGGTCGAATCGGCACCTGCACCCGGTCGCCACACACCTCGGCGAGACGGACGATCAGATCGCCGCTGCCATCATCGGCGCGCTTCACTGCGCTGACATCGACTCCCGGATGTTCGACACTCACAACCGGTGTCGGTAGCGACGCGGCAGTGCCAGCGGGCACGAGTCGCAACGGTGTGTTGAGGGCGTCGGCCTCGCGCAGCACGTCGTGCAATCCGCGACCATGCGGCAAGATGCTGATTGTCACCTGGTGCCGCCCCCGATCCTGAACCGGGTCGGGGAAGCGTGCCGCTCGCAGCAACGACACGCGAATGCCGCCGTCCTGCACGCCGTGCCCGTAGCGGCCGTCGTTGAGCATCGCGACCCCGAACCCTGGCTCGCTGACGTCAACGAATCGATGCGCACATACCTCGAACTTGGCCGCGTCCCAAGAGTTGCTGGCGTGGGTGGGACGCATGACGTGGCCGAATTGAATGTCGCACGCTGCTTCGCGGGCGTGCACATCGAGTGGCAGCATCAACGAGAGCAACTTCTCTTCCTCGTGCCAGTCAATGTCAAAGGCCAAGTCGACGCGCGCACTGCCCGCCCGCACTGTCAGGTCGTTCTCGATCCTGCTATCTCCGAACTTCCGACGAACCCGCAAAGTCGCGACCAGCGGTCCGTGGTCGATGATCTCGCACGATTCGAAGCCGCCCACCGGCGCGCCGAGAAACCGAGTCCAGTCTTCTAGATCCCATGCGTCGTATTCGATCGGATGATCGGAGGCGAGTTCCAACGTGACGGACCGACCTGTTGGTAACAGCTCTCTGCTGGAACGCACGTCGATGATCGAGGTGATCGTGCCCTCGAGATTCCAGCTGACGGCTATCGACTTGTTGGTGAACGAACGCTCGGTGACCGATATGCGGTCGTCGATTTCATTTGAGACCACGGGCGCGATTCCAAATCCAGGGACGGAGGCGACGAACGCGCTGTCACCGCTGCCCACCACCTCGCGTCGTGCATGCGCACTGGCGTTGGCGATCGCGGGCGAGCCTGGCGCAATGTGCTGCAAAGCCTGCGCGATCAACTCCTCCAGTCGGGCGGCCACCCGCGCGTGCGTCGCCTCCGCCTCGTCGTGCACCCACGTGATCGATGAGCCGGGAAGGATGTCGTGGAACTGCTGCAACAGGACTTCCTTCCAAAGACCTTCCAACTCGTCAGCCACTTCCGCAGGAATTGACGGCGCGGACGCCCACCACAGCTCTGCTTCCCGTAGCAATCGCTCGCAGCGGCGATTACCTACCTTCGTTCGCGCCTGACTGGTGAGCGTGCCGCGATGCATCTCGAAATACAGCTCGCCGTTCCAGACGGGCACATGTGCGCCGGCGACAATCTCGGCTTCGACACGCGCGAAGAACTCATCAGTCGTCCCCGGCGTCACGCGTGGTGCCCCGGCGAGATTGCCGAAACGTCGTACGCGCTCGATCATCTCCCTGGTCGGCCCGCCGCCACCGTTGCCGTGACCGTACGGCATCAGCGACCAATCGCTCCACGCATGCTCGCGAAAGTTCTCCTCGCCGTGCAGGATCTCCTCGCCGACAACGGTGGCGTTGTAGGTGTCGACCGGCGGAAAGTGCGTGAGAACTTTCGACCCGTCGAGCCCCTGCCACTCGAACGTGCTGTGCGGGAAGCGGTTGGTCTTGTTCCAGCTCAACTTCTGTGTGACGAAGCGCTCGCATCCGCCGGCGCGGAAGATCTGGGGGAGCGATGCCGGATACCCGAACACATCGGGAAGCCATGCTTCGCGGCAACGCACTCCGAACCGCGACTCGAAGTAACGCTGGCCGTAGACGAGCTGGCGCACGAGACTCTCACCGCCCGGCAGGTTCATGTCGGCCTCTACCCACATGCCACCGACAGGTTGCCACTGGCCACGGGCGACGCGCTCACGAATTCGTAGGAAGATCGCCGGATACTGCCTCTCGATCCAGTCGTACTGCGCGGCTTGTGAACACGCGAAACGAAACTCGGGGTATGCGTCCATCATGCGCGTGGCGCTTGCAAACGTGCGCGCACACTTGCGGACCGCTTCGCGGATCGGCCACAACCACGCCGAGTCGATGTGAGCGTGGCCGACCGCCACTACACGGTGTGCGCCTGACGATGCCGGCAGGGCGAGCGCCGGTTGTAACAGTCGGCGGGCGTTCGCAGCTGTGCCGGCAACGTTGTCCAGGTCGAGGGCGTTGAACGCTGTCTCCAATTCACGGACCACGCGTTGACGTCGCTTGTCGGGGGCTGGCAAGGTGGCGAGCAGACCGAGCAGGACCTCGACGTCGAGTAACAGGTGAAAGACGCCTTCGTCGCGCACGGCGACCGATGCTTGGCGCAATGTGTACAGCGATCGATCGCCCGCGGTTGCCAGCGACGCGTACGCGCGAGTGCGATGGTCGACAGAAGAGAACGCCGGATTCGACGCGGCCTCGACGATTACTCGAACCGGTCCCGCGCCAGCATCCGGCAACGACACGGCGGCGCGGCGCGGATGGATGCCTTGCAGAGGCTCGCCATCTGCCGACCACACCAGCCCTTCACATTGGAATCCAGCAGTGTCGGCGTGAAAGCCGAGGTCGATCACCGCTTCCAACCGGTCGCCGAACTGGTTGTCGGCCCATGCGGCGGGCACCTGACCATCGAATTGAAACCAAGTTGTTCCCCACGGGCGACTCCATCGGTCGCCGATCGCGAACGGTCGCCCGTGCGTGGCAAGCGCGGCGATCGCTTCGGCAAACGGCACCGGTTCGCCAGGCGTGTCCCACGCCACGACCTGCATCGGCGCGCTGACCGAGTACACGGCCGGAAACACATGCTGCGACAACTCGCGCCGGATACGCCGCTCGACCAACCGCGAGTTGTCGTGCATGACGGCGAGATTACGACACAATCTGTTGATGGCGTCGCGCCTTCCCATGCCGTTACGGTTCCCTGTGGTGCCGATGAAGGCGTCGATCGGCGCGCTGCCTCCCACATCGCAGGACGATGAGTGGGCATACGAGATCAAGTGGGATGGCTACCGCACGCTTGCGTTCATCACTGCTGGTGCTCTGCGCCTGCAGAGCAGCCACAGCCTCGACGTCACCGCCAAATACCCCGAGCTCACCGACTTCCCGTCGGCGGTCAACGCCCAATCGGCGATCATCGATGGTGAGTTGGTCGCGCTCGATGCTGAGGGTCGTCCGAGTTTTTCGATGATGCAACAACACTTGACGCAAGTCGCGTTCTACGCGTTCGATGTCCTGCAGATCGACAATGTTGACGCGATCGCCCTGCCGTACGAACGGCGACGCGAACTGCTCGCAGACCTACTCGAGGCGGGTTCCAACTGGATGGTGCCGACGCATCGCGTCGGCGACGGCGCCGCGCTGTTGGCAGCAACCGCCGAGCAAGGTCTGGAAGGGGTGATGGCCAAGCGACTCGGATCGCCGTACATCCCCGGCAAACGCACACCAAATTGGCGCAAGGTCAAGAATCGAGTGCAGGTGGAAGTCGTGATCGGCGGCTTTAACAAGGGCGCGGGGAACCGCACCGGCGTTCTCGGCTCGCTGCTGGTCGGCGTTCCTGCTGCCGACGGGTCGCTCGCGTTCGCTGGCGGCGTCGGCACGGGGTTTTCACAAGCGACGCTCGAGTCACTGACTCGTGAACTGCAGAAGCTGGCGACCAAGGACTGTCCGTTCAATCAGACACCGCCTCGCTCATACACCCGCGACGCGATATGGGTGCGTCCGGAGTTGCGGGCGCGGGTCGAGATTGCCGAATTCACGAACGAGGGTTACGTGCGTCAGGCCAGCTTCGTCGAACTGATTTGAGGATGCCCGGCGTCCCTAGAGTGGCGCCATGATCGACCGCGCGGTTGCTGTGGAATTGGATACCGCCGATCCGTTGGCTGGCTTTCGCGACCAATTTCATATCCCCGACTCGAGTGTGATCTACCTCGACGGCAACTCGCTTGGTATGCCGCCGAAACGCACACTCGAACGACTCACCGAGGTGTTCGAGAACGACTGGGCAACGGGATTGATTCGCAGCTGGGATCACTGGCTCGACATGCCGCAAAGAGTCGGCAATGCACTGGCACCGCTGATTGGTGCCGCGCCGGGCGAGGTTGTGCTACACGACAACACGACGCTCAACGTCTACCAGGCAGTGCATGGAGCGATCGCGATGCGGCCAGATCGGCGGGTGATCGCAATCAGCGCCGACGATTTCCCGACCGATCGCTACGTGGTCGATGGAATTGCCGCGGCCACCGGCCACACCGTGCGTCACGGCTTTGACCGACTCGACGATGTCGCCGTCGTCGTGCGCTCGGTGATCGACTACCGCACGGCGGCCCTTGTCGATGTCGCTAGCGAGACCGCTCGCGCGCACGCGGCCGGAGCGATGGTGGTCTGGGATCTGTCGCATGCGGCCGGCGCGATCGAGATCGACTTGCACAAATGCGGCGCGCAGCTGGCGATCGGGTGCACTTACAAATACCTGAACGGGGGACCGGGTTCGCCAGCGTGGACGTACGTTGCGCGCGACCTGCACGACACGATCCGTCAACCAATCTGGGGTTGGTTCGCCACCGAAGACCAGTTTGCGATGGGTCCAACGTTTCAACCGCGTGCTGACATCGCGCGCATGATGTTGGGCACTCCGTCGATCCTTGCGCTGGTCGGTGCCGAGTGTGGCATTGGCGTATCCGCAGAGGCGGGTATGGCGGCGATTCAAGCAAAAGGGCGCAAGCTCACCCAATTGGCGATCGAATTGTGCGACCAGTTGGGCTTCGCGACGCCGACTCCGCGTGATCCGGCACAACGCGGTAACCACGTCGCGATCGAGCACGAGCACGCGAAGAAGATCGTGCGCGACCTGTCGGCACGCGGTGTGATCTTCGACTTCCGCGAGCCGAACATCATTCGTGCCGGTTGCTCACCACTGACGACGCGCTTCGTCGATGTCTTCGACGGAGTGTCCGCGATAGCGCACGCTCGATGAGCCGGACCTAGATGAACGACAAGGTCGAGCTAGATGCGGTGATCGTCGGTGCCGGTTTTGCCGGCATGTACATGCTCCACACGCTGCGCGAACACGGTTTCACGGCGAAGGTGTTCGAGGCCGCTGGTGACGTCGGTGGCACGTGGTATTGGAATCGATATCCCGGCGCTCGTTGCGACGTCGAGAGTTTGGAGTACAGCTACTCGTTCAGTCACGAACTCGAGCAGGAGTGGGAGTGGACCGAGCGCTATGCGACTCAACCCGAGATTCTGCGGTATGCACAGCACGTGGCTGATCGGTTCGACCTGCGCCGCGACATTCGATTCAACACACGCGTCCAGTCAGCTGACTTCGACGACATGGCGACTCAGTGGTCTGTGACCACCGATGATGGCGTGGCTACCCGCTCCCAGTTCTTGATCATGGCGGTCGGCTGTCTCAGCAGCACCAACCTTCCAGAGTTTCCCGGACGCGACACGTTCACCGGTGCCAGCTACCACACAGGTCT
>JANWKM010000174.1 GCA_025451395.1 Ilumatobacteraceae bacterium | reverse complement strand
GGAGCGTGTTTCCCAGTTGATTCGTACGCTCCAGAAAGTCGACCAGCCGCCCAATCTGCGCGTCGGTGTGTTCCAGCATTGCGGCGAACGCCTCTTTCAGCCGACAGGAAAACCTCTTCTGGTTCGCCGTAAGGTCGTCCCACGGTGGCACGCCTGGGTTGCGCGGCGCCATCGCGGTGCCCGCGGGGATGATGCCCATGTCCAACTGACGCCGGTACCAACGTTCGCGCAAGACGTCGTAACCCTCGTCGAAACGACCACGCCACCGTTGTAGGTAATCGTCGGGAGCCTGGTGCGGCGCATGCATCGCGCCGAACGCGAGGTACAAGAAGAAGGGACGGTCGGGCCGTACCGAGACGAGGTCGCGAACCCAGCCGCAACTCTGATCGATGAGGTCTTCACTGATGTGATACTCGGTTGTGGTACCCCCACTACCGGTGGGCGGATCGATGTGGTGGTTGTCGTGAGTGAGCTCGGGATGGAACTGGTCGGTCTCTCCTTGCAAGAACCCGTAGTAGCGGTCGAAGCCCTTCTGGAGGGGCCAGTTGTGATGCGGACCGGCAGCGGACGTTTCGTCCATTGGCGCGAGATGCCACTTACCGGCCGCGTACGTCGCATAGCCGTGTTTGCGCAGCAACTCGGCGATCGTCGCTGCCCGTGGGGTGATTCCACCTCGCATATTCGGATAGCCGGTGTTCCAATTCGAGATCGCGCGCATACCGACGCTGTGGTGGTTGCGCCCCGAAAGCAGACATGCACGAGTCGGCGAACACAGCGCGGTGGTGTGGAAACCGGTGTAGCGCAAGCCACCGGCCGCGAGGCGATCGATGCTCGGCGTCGCGAGTGTGCTGCCGTAGCAGTTGAAGTGCGCGAAGCCGGTGTCGTCGAGCACGATCATCACCACGTTGGGTCCGCCCAAACCCGCGGGCGGCGCCGGCCACGATGGTTCCGATTCGTGGTGCGTGCGACCGATTCGACCCTCGAAGTCCGGTTCGCTGAGCATCAGGCGGCTCACCGTAGAACTTGTCAGAGTGACTGTCAACTGTTACGGTGCGATAGTGGACATCACCAGTCCTTCAACGACCGTCGATTTTCACTATGACGGCATGTGTCCATGGGCGTATCAAGCCTCACTGTGGATACGCGATGTGCGCGATCAGATCGGTCTCACCGTCAACTGGCGCTTCTTCAGCTTGGAAGAGATCAATAGGCGTGAGGACAAGAAGCACCCGTGGGAACGTGAGTGGAGCTACGGCTGGTCGTTGATGCGCATCGGCGCGCTTTTGCGGCGCACCGACATGGCGTGGGTCGACGCGTGGTATGCGCGCACCGGTAGCGCGTTGCATGCGGAAGGTCGCAAGCCGCACGATCCGGCTGTCGCCCGCGAGTTGATGGCCGAGATCGGTCTCGATCCCGCATTGGTCGACGCGGCGATCGCCGATCCGACAACGCACGACGAGGTGCGCGCCGAGCACGACAAGGTGGTCGCGGCTGGTGGTTACGGCGTGCCGACGCTGTTCTTTGCCGATGGGCAGGCACTGTTCGGCCCGGTCATGCTCGACCCACCGACAGGCGACGCCGCGCTGCGCTTGTGGAACGCGGTGATCGCGTGGCTCGAGTTCCCGCATCTCTACGAAATACAACGCCCGAAGGTTGCGGCCGACGGGCGAGCGATCGTGCGTGCGTTCACTCCTTACCTCGAGGGCCGTGATTGGGTTAGCATCAACCGCGGTGAAGTGATCAACATTCCCCGCCCTGCGGTGGAGCCATCGTGACAGTTGCCGACGGTCGCCATGCCCGACGCGAACGCAATCGACTTGCGGTCGTCGACGCAATGCTCAAGCTGTATGCGCAGGGCAATCTCGATCCGTCGAGCGACCAGATCGCGGAGCGCGCCGGGTTGTCACCGCGGTCGTTGTTCCGATACTTCGACGACATCGACGATCTCGTGCGCGTAGCCGTGACTCGTCACCACGAGCGCGTGTCGCCGCTGGCCGATCTCGACACGACTGCTTCGGCGCCGCTCGGCGAACGTGTACGCCGGCTCGTCGCTCAACGCATGCGCTTGTTCGACCGAATCGGTTCCGTCGGCACCGTCGCGCGCGTGCGAGCACCGTCTCAACCGCTGATCGCCGCCGAGTTGGCCAAAGCCCGAAAGCTCTGGCGGCAGCAGCTGCGCCAACTGTTTGCTCCCGAGCTGCGAACGCTCGGCAACTCGACGGCCGCTCATGTTGTCGCCAGCATCGACGTCTTGACGTCGTTCGAGTCCGTGCAGCTCATGCGCGACGATCAGAAGCTGTCGTCTTCGGCAATCTCGGCCGCTCTTGTTCACTCCGTCACGGCTCTGGTCAAGATCTGATGTACGGCACCATCCGCCACGAGCTTCGAATCGCCCGCCGCGCCGCCGATGTGTGGGCGTTGGCGGGTGATGCCGCCAAGTTGCACACCTGGTTCCCGGGCATCGTAGAGAGCACGGTCGACGGTAATCAGCGGACCATCGTCACGGCGACCGGCATCTCGATGCCAGAGGAGATCCTCGTGTGTGACGACAGGCAGCGACGCTTCCAGTACCGCATCACCACGCCGATCTTCAAACACCACCGCGGCACGATCGACGTCATCGACCTCGGCGATGAGACGTGCATCGTCGTGTATTCCACCGAGGCCGACCCACGCACGATGGCGATGGTGATCGGTAGCGGAACGGCCGCCGCGCTGCAGGAGCTGAGGCGACAGATGGAACGGGCCAACTGATGGGTCGCAAGATCTTGTTCATCACCACCGATCAGCAGCGTTACGACACGCTCGGCTGCAACGGCGGCACGATCGCTCGCACGCCGGTCATCGATGGTGTGGCCGCGCAGGGTATTCGGTATGAGCGCGCCACTCCACAGAGTGTGGTGTGCATGCCGTCGCGCAGCACGATTCTCACGGGACAATGCCCGAGCACCCACGGCGTGTGGATGAACGGCGTCGCGTTGCCCGAGAATGCTCCGTCCGTTGCGGAAGTGCTGGCGCACGCTGGTTACCGCACCGCGATTATCGGCAAACCACACTTTGAACCGTTCCTCGATGCGTTCGCCCGCTTTCCCGAAAACGGTTTCTGTCGCGCCGGAACGTTCGGTCCGCACCGCGGCTTCGAGCATTTCGAGTCGGCGACTCACGGTGCCGCCGGACCGTTGCACTACGCACAATGGTTGGCGGCGACCCATCCCGAGGCCGTCAACATGTTCTACCCGGTGCTCGACAGCGCGCTGGAGGTAAACGCGTTGGGCGGGGGCGCAACCGGCGCACCGCAGGCATGGAAGAACAACATTCCACGCGGGTGGTACCACACCGATTGGGTGGCCGATCGCACGATCTCGTGGCTCGACTCATTGCCCGTCGACGACGATTGGTTCTGCTGGATGAGTTTCCCCGACCCACATCATCCTTGGGATCCGCCCGCCAGCGAAATCGATCGCATCGATTGGCGCGAAGTCCCGTTGCCGGCGGGGTACGTGGAAGACGCTCGCGAACGTGAGCGTGTACTCGATGCGAAACCACGGCACTGGCGTGCGTGGTACGACGGTCGCATGGTCAGCAACTACGAGGCACCGCTGGAGTGGGTTCCCGCGACGTTGACCGCCGATCAACTGCGCGAGGTGACCGCGTTGAACGCGGTGGAGTGCGAGTTGATCGACGAAGCGATCGGGCGCGTGCTCGCCGCGGTTGCTGCACGCGGTTGGGACAACGACGTCGACATCGTCTTCACGACCGACCACGGTGAACTTGGTGGTGACTTCGGATTGATGTTCAAAGGTCCGTACCACGTCGATGGATTGATGCGGCTCCCGTTGATCTGGCGTCCGGCACCATCGGCGCGTTCGGCGCCCGCGACAGTCACGCGGCCCGTTGGCCTCATCGACCTTGCACCAACGTTCTGCGTGATCGCGGGCCTGCCTGCCGCGCCATGGATGGAGAGCAAGGCTTTGCCTGTCGACGATACCGATGCCGATGCTCGCGGTTTCGAGTGCGTGCTGACTGAATGGGACAGTGAACTGTGGGGCGTCGGTGTGCATCTACGCACGATCACGCGTGACGGATGGGTATGCACGGCGTACCTACCCGGCACTGCCCACGATGGCTCCGAGGGCGAGCTGTACGACTTGGCCGCCGATCCGCTGCAGCGCGAGAACCGATGGGCTGATCCGGCGCTCACCGCGTTGCGCAGCGATCTGCTCGCCGATCTTTGGGACCATCAACCGGTGATGGCGCGTCCGTTACGCGCGGTCGAAGCGCCGGTCTAGCTACTTTTCATAGGTCGTTTTTTCCGGGAGCAGTTGTTCGTAGCGGCGCCCGGTGTGCGTCAGCCACCAACGCTGCACCTTCTTGACCTTCAGCACCGTCGGCAACAGCTTGCGGTCGTTGTCGTACATCCACTGCGCCTTTTCTCTTTGCAGGTTGACGCCGAGCCGTGAGTTGATGGTTCGAATGGCCGGGTCGACCCATTCGTCGAGCCCTTCCTTCATCATGTTGGCCACCATGTCCCCGAGTGCGCCCTCCGCCGTGGTGAACCGGCGTAGAAGGGAGGTGAACTCCTTCTTCAAATACGGTCGAACAACGACCGGATACTCCTGTAAGAACGCGTGCGAGTCGTACCGCAGCTCGTTGCGACTTTCGGTCAGTGCAAATGGTGACGTGAAGTCGATCTGTGTCGCGGTGCTGCCATCCCATAACCAGTTGGCCAGCTGACAATCGAATCCCAGCGTTCGGCTGCACACCCGCGCAGCAGCATCGGTGATCGCGTCGAGCAGCGGATGCGTGTCGGCAGATGCAGCCGCGCGCAAAACGTTGCTGCCAAGTTGTGTGGTATTGGCGATCGGCTGCTGGTGATAGACGACCGCGCGCCCATCGGACCGCTCGTGAATGTGCAAAGTCGTTGGCCAGATTCCGACTTTGGCCCCGCGTAACGTCTCGAAGAATTCGTCGCAGACATCGACGTATTGCAGCGCCCGTGCGCGGTCGCGAAAGGGAGGCACACGTTTGACCGCCGCGACTGGTGCGTCTGTCGGCCAGGCCAAGACGACACTGATCTCGCCGTGGCCGAGCAGTCGCAGCTCGCTGGTGTTGCGCTGTCGAATTGCCTTCGCGACTACGGCCTCGACCTCGCCGAAGTCGATCTCCGTCAACGGTCCACCGCCACGCCGTCGATATCGACCGTGACCGGTCCCGATTCCTCGATACGTACGACAGTCATGTGTACTGAGCTTTCTGCAAAGGGCTGCATCAATTCAGCGACGAAGTCGGCGCCGGTGGCAGTGCGCACCGTCACGGTCCCGCCCGCGGTGGGGTGCGACACAAAAACAAATGTCGCGCCGGGCACGACCAACGTGTCGACGTGAGGCACCGCTCCCACATACCCCGAAGCGGGTGTACTGGCGGTGACGTCGTCGAGACCGGGCACCGCCCACCACCACAAGAAATCCGTGCGGCCGTTGCGCCGCGTTATTTGCGTACCAGCGCGCCACAACTCGGTGTTCGTTGCGTGGCCGGTTGCAAGCGTCTCGAAATCGCCGAGTGTGTAGTCGGGACGCAGGCCGTAGAGCATCGCCGACCATTCCGACTCGGTCGCCGGTCGTACCTCTGGGGTGAGGCGGGTCAACTCTTCGGGGTCGACGGGGCCAACGAGGCTCAGCAGCCGACCCTCATCTTCCCAAACAACGACAGCGTCGCCGTTCGGTAAACGTCCGTGGGACGAACCGTAGGTGACGGGTTGGGGGTCGGTCGTCAGGAAACGGAAGCCCGCTAACCGATGTGCCGACGAACCGACCCCGCTGCGGAGTGTTACGACTTCGCCGTCGGCGGTGAGGTAGCGCACCGCCGACTCAACGCGACCGAAGATCAAATCGTCCACTGATTCGTCTTCGAAAGTCAGGCCAAGCCGAAGCTCTTCCATTACAGTGCCTTCGTAAGCGAGTCCCCCATTTGCAACGAGCAGGCTGCGGACGACTCGAGTTACCTCGGTGTCGGTCACGTGGGTCGCGGTGACGGTGGCCGAATACGCGTCGTCGATCGCAACTTCGCTGATCATGGTTAGTGGCTGCGCCGTCGGGCGTACGACCTCGACTCCGTCGACAACGTCGCGAGTTGCCCCAACGATTCCGTACGGCTCGTAAGGGTGCGCGTGCAGTTCGATGATGACGATCGGACCGATCGCCGTACCGTTCGTCCAGACCTGAACCTGTTGACCGCTCGGCGGTGGCGTGACGATGTCGGCCGAGTACGCGATGAGTTCCGGGTCGTCAATCAGGAAATGGGTAGCGCTGGTCGGATCGAGCGACGTGCGCAGTGACGTCGTGACGTCGGCGATGGTTGTTGTAGTTGCCGTGTCCGATGTGCTGTCGTCGTTGAGTGCAGTGACTCCGACAACGACGGCAACGACGGCAACCAGACCTGCAGTAAGAACACCGCGACGCGAGTGTTGCCGTCCGCTTGGCGCATCCGGTGACCCAGCGACGAACGGGCTCTCGTCGGGCCATGGTGAAACATCGTCGGGCGAGAACACTTCGATGAACACGAAGTTGTCGTTCGCTGGGTAATCGCCGGCGCCCGAGCGTTGCTTGGCCACGGCCGCAGGATATTCCAGTGCGTCGGGCTATTCTCGCCACGTTCCGGTTTCTCGCGCCCAGAAAGATCGTCGTACTCGATCGACGCTCCCTGCTCCGGCGATGGCGCTTGCCGCCATCGCCGTGTCCTTTTTCGCGCTGCCACTAATCGGGTTGCTGTGGCGCGCTCCGTGGGCGCACGCGGTGGACTACGTCAATGACGAGGAAACGCTGACCGCGTTGAGATTGTCGATGATCTGCTCGCTGTGGGCCACCGCTCTCTCGATCGTCTTCGGTGTCCCTCTCGCTTGGTTGCTCGCCCGCGTCGAGTTTCCCGGTCGCAGCGTTGTGCGCGCACTGTGCACACTTTCGATGGTGCTACCGCCCGTCGTCGGCGGTGTGGCTCTGTTCTTCGCGCTCGGTCGACGTGGCCTCATCGGTCAGTACCTCGATCGGTGGTTCGATTTCCGGTTGCCGTTCACGACTACCGCAGTTGTGATCGCTCAGACGTTCGTCGCGATGCCGTTTCTCGTCGTCACCGTCGAAGCAGCACTGCGGCAGTTGGATGGTCGAATCGAAGATGCATCGCGAACACTGGGAGGTTCCTCGTGGTACACCTTCCGGCGGGTGACGTTGCCGGCGATCCGTCCGGCTCTCATTGCAGGCGCCGTGTTGGCGTGGGCACGCGCGCTTGGCGAGTTCGGTGCGACGATCACATTTGCCGGCAACTTTCCCGGAACCACGCAGACGATGCCGCTGTCTGTTTACCTCTCGTTGGAAACCAATCCAGAGAGAGCGATCGTGCTCGCGCTGGTATTGATTGCCATTTCGTTTGCAGTGCTGATTGGTCTACGTGATCGCTGGTTCGTTGGCGGTCGCGATTCCCCACGGGTGGTGTTGTGAGCCTGAGCGCGCAGATCGAGCACCGCGCAGGCGCGCTCGACCTGCAGATAGAAGTCGAAGTGCAGGCGGGCGAAGTGCTGGCGCTGTGCGGCCCGAACGGCGCCGGCAAGACAACGCTGCTCCGTTGTCTTGCCGGGCTGTCTCCGATCGATTCGGGTCGCATCAGCCTGAACGACGTCGTGCTCGACGAACCGGCGACCGGCACGTTTCTTGGCCCCGACAAGCGGAAGATCGGCTTCGTGTTTCAGGACTACATGCTGTTTCGCCACTTGTCGGTGCTCGAGAACGTCGCCTTTGGATTGCGAGCGCGCGGCACTCGCGCTGCGGTCGCTCGAAAAGTTGCGAAGGAATGGATCGATCGCGTCGGACTGACCGAACACACGCATCACCGTCCGACCTGGTTGTCCGGTGGTCAGGCGCAGCGCGTCGCACTTGGCCGAGCGCTGGCGACTTCGCCGAGCATGCTGCTGCTGGACGAACCACTCGCAGCACTTGACGCTGGCACTCGTGCAGTCGTGAGGCGCGACCTTCGGCGCCACCTCGACAGTTTTGCGGGCGTCGCAATTCTTGTGACTCATGATCCGGTCGACGCGTATGCACTCGCCGCCCGCGTTGCAATCCTCGACGACGGTCGCGTGGTGCAGACCGGCACATTGGCCGACGTCACCGCCCGTCCACGATCGCGATATGTGGCAGATCTAGTGGGCGTCAATCTCGTACCGGGAGAAATTGCCGATGGCGTGCTCACAACGGCAAAGGGCGCTCGAGTCGTCGTCGCCGACGCGCCGACCGGACCCGCGTTCGCGGTGATCCGTCCGCACTCGATCGCGTTGGTTCGCGAGGTGGCCGTCAACTCGAGCGTGCGAAACGCGTGGGTGGGCACGATCAGCGAGATCGCCCGCCTCGGCGATCGCGCGCGCGTTGGCATCGTCGGCGAGCTCGCCCTCACTGCCGAGATCACGATCGCAGCGCTCGATGCCCTGCAGTTGCGACCCGGCGAACAGATCAGCGCCACCGTCAAAGCCACCGACATCGAGGTCTACCCGGCGTAAGTGACGCTTGACTCAAACATGAGCTGAAGGCCCCAAAACGGGGCTACGAAAGGCCGTTTCGCCTACCTACTGGTCGGTAGGGAGAGTAAGATAGGAGTCAATGGACACCCTTATTGCCGCGCCCGAAGTCACCGATGTACCGCGTCGTCCTATGGAATCGTTGAACAACGTTCGTTCCGCGATCCCGGAATCGTGTTATCGCCGATCAAGTCCGAGAGCGATCCTCGCCTTGGTGCAGGCCGCAGTGTTGTACGCGATCCCGATGGCCGCGCTGGCGATGACCGACACGTGGTGGGCGTTGCTTCTCTTGTGGCCGCTCGCCGGACTCGCCGTCGCCGGCCTGTTCGTGCTGGGTCACGACGCCTCGCACGGCGCACTTTTCGAATCGCGTCGCGTCAATCGCGCGGTTGCCCGACTCTGCATGGCGCCGAGTGCTCATGTCGAAGCCTCCTGGGACCTCGGTCACAACCGCGTCCACCACGGTTACACCACTCGGCGCGAGTTCGACTTCGTGTGGCACCCGACGACCGTTGAGGAATACAACGCCTCAGGACTGTTTGCACGCATTCGGCACCGCCTTGAGTGGTCGTGGTTCGGTTCCGGTGCGTACTTCCTGAGAGTGGTCTGGTGGAAGAAGATGTCGCCGGCGGCGATTGAACTTGGAGTGGAAGCGACACCGGCCGGGCCGGCGCGCGACCTGCTCGTCGACGTTGCCTCTACTTAACGGCGATGGGAACCAAGCGCCGCGCCGAGGCGT
>JANWKM010000173.1 GCA_025451395.1 Ilumatobacteraceae bacterium | reverse complement strand
GTGCAATTGGCAGCTCACGAAGCGGTCCGTGCCGCTGTGGTTTCGGCCGACCCCGAGACCGCTGCCGACACTGCAGCGCATCGTGCGATAGCGCTGCGACCGCTGAACGTGCAGGTCACCAGCGACGACTACACGATCACCGTGACGGTGTCGTTCATCGACCACACGGATGTCTCGATGGTAGGAGCGCTGGTCTCCGACGTCACTCTGCAAGCAAGCGCGACGATGGCCTTCGAACCCCCGTGAAACCCAAACGACCGACGCTCGACGTTACGGACTCTGCGTCGACTTCTTCGGTCGGCGCACACCACGCTTGTCGAGCGCCTTCTCCTTCGCGCGCTGCTCTGCTTCGAGCGCGGCTTCCTCGGCGACGAGACGCTGCATGCTGTCGAGGCGACGGGGATCGAGCGTGCCCTGCGCAATCGCCTCGCGCACCGCGCAGCCCGGTTCATCGTCGTGCTTGCAGTCGCGAAAGCGACACTGATCCATCAGCTCGAAGACATCGGCGAACGCGCGCTCAATACCGTGACCGCTGCTCCACAGGCTCACCGCTCTCACTCCTGGGGTATCGACCAGCCAGCCGCCAGCAGGAAGCCGCACCAGTTCCGAAGCAGTCGTTGTGTGTCGACCGCGCTGGTCGCCGTCGCGAACCTCGGCGGTGGCCTGGCGACCATGCCCGACCAGTGAATTGACCAACGTGCTCTTGCCGACTCCGCTCGCACCCAACATTGCGATGGTCGCATTGTTCGCCGCGTATTCCCGCAGGCGCTCGACGCCCGTGCCGGTTTTCCCGCTGGCGACGCACACGTCGACGTCGGGGGCGACATCTTGCAGTGACGCGACCATGGAAGCAGGGTCGTCAACAAGATCATCTTTGGTCAACACGACCACCGGTACCGCGCCACTGTCCCACGCCAACACCAACTCACGCTCCAAGCGGCGCTGTTTGGGTGGGGAAGTCAGCGCATGAATCAGCATCACGACATCGATGTTGGCTGCAATCGTGTGCGCTTCGCCGCGACTACCTTCGAACGACGCCCGTCGAACGAACGCGCTGCGCCGCGTCAGAACGTTCTGCACGCGCTCACCATCGCTGTCGGCCACGACGAAGTCGCCAACTGCGATGTCGGCACCGATGTTGCGCATGCGAATCGGCTCACTGTCAACCCCGATGAGCACCGAACTCCAACCACGGTCGAGTCGGCTGACACGGCCGGGCAGAACCGAGGTGTCGAGGCCACGCCATTCGGTTTCCAGCGCGTCGGACCAACCAAGATTGGCGTCGGCGGACCAGTCGATGGCATCACGGTAGCGGCCGACAGCCTTTAGCATTGCCACCACTTATGGTTCGCAAGATCGAGACGGACGACATCGCAGGCGACAAGTTGGAGCTCGTTCGGCGCGGCTACGACCCGTATCAGGTGCAGCGACTCGTTTCGACGCTCGCGACCGAACTGAAGGCGCTCGTCGCAGAGAACGACGATTTGCGAGCGCGCCTTAATGACGCGCCGGTGCGCGCACGAGATGGCACCGGTGGGTTCGTCGAGCGTCGAGCACCGGGGACATCGGCAGCGGCCATCAAGGAGAAGGCCGAACTTCACGAAAATCTGCGGTGGGCGCGGTGCGCGCTCGACGAGTTGCTGACCCATCTCTCTGGAGCGAAACATTGAGCGAACTGCCCACTCCAAGGGCGCGAACCGAGAAACTGATTGCACTCGCCGACGAGGTCGCTAACCGACCCTTGCCACTACAAACCCGCATTTTGCTGCCGGTAATCCTCACGATCGTCGGCATCGGCGCCTTCTGGTTCGCCTTCCGAGACAAAGATCACGAGCGAGCGCCGGGGTCGCCGACGACACCCTCAACTGTCGCCGAAACTCTCGCAAGTATTGTGTCCACAGGACCACCCTGAGTGGGGGGTCCTTGACATGGTGGGGTCGCGTCCCCTAGCGATGGTCTGATGGCAAAACCCCTCGTCATCGTGGAATCCCCCGCGAAGGCAAAAACCATCTCGAAATTCCTCGGTGACGCGTTCGACGTTCGCGCCTCCGTGGGCCATATTGCCGACCTCCCGAGCAAGGGTTTGTCGATCGATGTTGACAACGATTTCAAGCCCACCTACGAGCTGACCATTCGGGGCAAGGAAGTGATCAAGGACCTGCGCGTCCTCATGAAGGGCGCCAGCGAGCTGTACCTCGCGACCGACGAAGACCGCGAGGGAGAGGCCATCAGTTGGCACCTTTTGGAGTATCTCCAGCCCAAAATCCCTGTCAAACGGATGGTGTTCCACGAAATCACCAAGGCCGCCATCGATCAGGCGGTCGCCAACCCACGCGATATCGACTACGGCCTCGTCGACGCCGCCGAAACCCGCCGTCTGCTCGATCGTCTCTACGGATATGAGGTGTCGCCGGTGCTCTGGCGGCGTGTCAATCGGGGCCTCTCGGCCGGTCGAGTGCAGTCGCCGTCGATCCGCCTGATCGTCGAACGCGAGCGCGAGCGCATCGCCTTCGTGAGCGCCGGGTATTGGGACATCGAACTGGCGACTTCGACCTCGCCGGCGTTCACCGCAACGCTCGTCACCGTCGATGGCACCAAAGTCGCCACGGGCAAGGACTTCACTGCCGATGGGTTGCCGAAGGCGAATGTCGTCGTCGTCACCGAGGAGTGGGCCAGGTCGCTGGCCGAGGCGTTAGCGAGCAGTTCGTTCAGTGTCCGGTCGGTCGAGGAGAAGCCGTATCGCAGCTCGCCCCGAGCACCCTTCATGACGAGCACGCTGCAACAGGAGGGCGGCCGCAAACTGCGCCTCGGCGCCGCGCAGGTGATGCGCGTCGCGCAAGGGGTGTACGAACGCGGCTACATCACCTATATGCGAACCGACAACGCTGTGCTCAGCGACGAAGCGTTGGCCGCCGCCCGCGTCGAGGTCAAGAACCTGTACGGCGAACAGTTCCTCTCGCCAACGCCGCGACAGTTCACGACCAAGGTCAAGAACGCGCAGGAAGCTCACGAGGCCATTCGCCCGACCACTCCATTGCGCGGCCCAGATGCCGTCGCCGGAGAGCTGAACCCGCAGGAGTTGTCGCTGTATCGCTTGATCTGGCAGCGAACGCTGGCGTCGCAAATGGCCGATGCCACCGGCATCACGGTGTCCGTGCGGTTGGGCGCGACGGCGGCTGGGACCGATTGCGAGTTCGCCGCCAGTGGCACCACCATCACGTTCGCCGGCTATCGCCAGGTGTACGTGGAGAGCACCGACGAGACCGACACCGTCGAAGAAGAAAAGGAAGCCCTGCTTCCGGTGTTGACCGTCGGCGAGACCGTGCCCGTGGCCGAACTCACACCGAATGGACACGCCACGCTGCCACCGGCTCGTTATACGGAGGCATCGCTGATCAAGAAGCTTGAGGAGCTCGGCATCGGGCGTCCGAGCACTTGGGCGTCGATCATCCAGACCGTGCAAGACCGTGGGTACGTGTGGAAGAAAGGTCAGGCGCTGGTTCCTACCTGGACTGCGTTCGCAGTCGTCGGTTTGTTGGAAAAGCACTTCGACGAGTTGGTCGACTACGCGTTCACGGCGCGCATCGAAGAAGACCTCGACGCAATCGCGCGTCACGAACGCAAGAAGCTGGATTGGCTGCAGCACTTCTACTTTGGCGACGAATCCGATCAGATGCCCGGTCTGAAGCGGTTGGTGGAGGAAAATCTCGACGCGATCGATGCCGCCGAGATCAATACTTTCCCGATCGGCATCGACACTGATGGCAGTGAGATCGTGGTCAAGCCGGGCAAGTACGGCCCGTATGTGAAACGCGGCGACGACACCGCCAGCGTGCCCGACACGATGACGCCCGACGAACTCACTCTCGAGGTCGCACTGAAGCTGTTGGCGGCGCCGAAGAATGACGAGCCAATCGGCGAGCTCGACGGCTATCCGGTGTACGCCAAGAACGGTCGCTATGGCCCGTACGTGCAGTGGGGTGCGCCCGACAATCTTCCGCCCGGCCTGACCAAGCCGAAGATGGCAAGCCTCTTCAAGACAATGGTGTTCGAACGAATCACCGAAGCAGAGGCCAAAGAGCTGTTGCAGTTACCACGCACTCTCGGCACCGATCCCTCCGACGGTCAGGACATTCTCGCCAACAACGGTCGTTACGGGCCGTACATCATGAAGGGCAAGGACTACCGCAACATCAACAACGAGGAACAGCTGTTCACGATCAGCCTGCAAGAGGCGCTCGAAGTGTTCAGCCAGCCCAAGGTGTTCCGACGCGGCGGCGGCAACATGGCCGCGCGCGGTCCGCTGCGCGAATTCGGCGACGATCCGGTCAGCGAGAAACCTGTGGTGGCGCGCGACGGAAAGTTCGGCGTCTATGTGACCGACGGCGAGACGAATGCATCACTCTCCCGCGGCGACCGGTTGGAAGAAATGATCCCCGAACGCGCCTACGAACTGCTCGCGGCGCGACGAGAGGCGATTATCGAGAAGGGTGGTGCCCCCGGCATGCGCGCCGCTGCTACCAAGCGAGCAGCGATCAAGCGAACCGCAACCAGAAAGGCGGCTGCGAAGAAGGCCGCCGCCAAGAAGCCCCCAAGCAAGAAACTAATAGCCAAGAAGATCACTGCCAAAAAGGTCGCGGCGAAGAAGGTAATCGGATAGTCGGTATGGTGCGACGATTATGTCGCGTGGTCGATACATAGCGCTCGAGGGAGCCGAGGGGTGTGGCAAGAGCACGCACGCGACCCGCCTCGCCGCCACGCTCGGAGCGGTGTTGACCCGCGAAACTGGTGGAACGGCAGTTGGACGGCAGATTCGTGCGATCCTTCACGACACGTCGATCGACAATCTGTCGAACCGGGCCGAGGCATTGCTTGCCGCCGCCGATCGTGCCCAGCACATCGACGAGGTGGTGGAGCCAGCACTAGCGGCAGGTCGTCACGTTGTGAGTGATCGCAGCGTGTACTCGACACTCGCGTATCAGGGTTATGGGCGAGAACTTTCGATTGAGGAACTTCGGCGCTTCAACGATTGGGCGCTGATCGGGCACTGGCCAGACCTTGTGCTGCTCATCGACGCAGCGCCGGAAGTGCTTGAACGGCGCATGCGTGGTCGCCAACTCGACCGCTTCGAACGCGAAGGAGAGCAGTTCCACGAGCGCGTGCTCGACGGATTCCGGCATATGGCAATGGCCGAACCCGATCGCTGGGCCGTGATCGATGGGTCGCAGTCGCTTGAGGCCGTAGCGACCGACATTCGAGCGGCCGTACACGACCGGCTGGGTCTGTGATGTTCCCCGAGTACACGCGGTCGGTGTGGAGCGATGTGGTCGGCCAGACACGAGCTGTCGAACAGCTCACCCATGCGGCCGTCGCGCCAGTGCACGCGTATTTGTTCGTCGGCCCGGCAGGTTGCACGAAGGATGAAGCGGCTCGCGCGTTTGCCGCCCTCTTGCTGACCGGTATCGACGATGGCGGAACTCGCGATGCGCGACTGATCCTCGCTGGCCAACATCCCGACGTGCGCGAGATCGAACGCGCCGGCGCACGGATTTCCGCCGAACAAGTGGCCGACATCATTCGCAACGCGTCACTCGCACCGATCGAGGGCGACCGCAAGGTGATGGTGCTGCACGAATTCCACTTGCTGGAGGAGACCGGAGCGGCCCGCCTGTTGAAGACGATCGAGGAGCCACCGGCCAGCACGGTGTTCATCGTGCTGGCCGATCAAGTCCCGCCGGAACTGATCACGATTGCATCACGATGCGTTCGCATCGACTTCAGCCCTATCGGCGAGTCGACGATTCGCCAGGTCTTGCGCGACGAAGGTTTTACCGAACGGGCAGCGACGCTCGCAGCGCAGGCCGCAGAGGGGAACCTGACCCGCGCCCGTGTTCTCGCCGCCGACCCGACGCTGATCGACCGCCGGTCGGTGTTCGCCGCCGTGCCGACGCGGCTCGACGGCACGGGGGCAACGGTTGTCGCGACCGTTCTCGAACTGAACGCACTGATCGAGGCCGCGGCCGCACCGCTGGAGGCGCGCCAGGCACAGGAAGTCATCGAGCTCGATGAACGCGCCGCGGCCGTTGGTGAGAAAGGTGGCGGTCGCAAGCAACTGGAAGATCGGCACAAGCGCGAACTCCGTCGGCATCGCACCGATGAGTTGCGCAGCGGGCTCGGCGTCATGGCCGGTTCGTACCGCGATGCACTCGTCGAGCAACGCGCCGCACGCCCAGATTCGGTCGCACATGCAGTGCGCCGCATTCACCAAACGCTTGAGGCATTGGAACGCAATCCGAATGAACTGCTGCTATTGCAGTCGCTGCTCCTCGACCTGCCCTCGCTAGCATTGCTGCCTGCGCCCAGGTAGCTCAGTTGGTAGAGCAACGCACTCGTAATGCGTAGGTCAGGAGTTCGATTCTCCTCTTGGGCTCCGCGAACGTGTGTTATATCGGCTGATGCTTCTCGTTGGGGTGTCGGTTGACTGGAGACAGTGGGTTCGGAGTGACTCGGCGACGGGGTGGCATCTCGGTTGGGCCGAGGTCGAAAGTCGGCCTGTCACACCGCCTACCGTCCGACTACGATCGGGTTGGAGGCGCTTGTGAACAAGAGAATGTTCTTCATTAGCGGAGCGACCGTGCTCCTCGTTGGTGTTCCTGCGGCCTGCAGTGAGGGCGGCTCGAAGCAGGCGGACAACGCCGGAGTACCTGAGTCGGTGGGGCCGATC
>JANWKM010000172.1 GCA_025451395.1 Ilumatobacteraceae bacterium | reverse complement strand
GCTCGCAACAGCATCGAAGCTGACGATCGCGTCGGTGCTGAGTGCTCCGTTCTTGGTCGCACCGAGCGAGAACGCATGCACTCCGGTCTTGGTCGTCAGCTCGGCAGCACTACACCCGAGTGCGACGAGAGCGTTGGCCATCCGCGCCCCGTCGAGATGCAGGCGCAATCCGCGCGAGCTGGCGAGCGCGCCGAGCTCACTGACTTCAGATGTCGTATAGATCGTCCCAAAGTCGGTGGGGCAGGTGAGCGAGAGCACTGAAGGCTGCGAGAAGTGCGCGTCGTCCCACAATGTGGTGTCGAAAGCGTGTTGCACTTCACTCCGATGCAACTTGTAATCCGCTCCTGGGAGAGCGCGCATTACCGCGCCGGCGCCGAACATCGATGTTGCTCCGGCCTCGTTGACGAAGATGTGGGCGGATTCGTGGCACAACACGCTGCCCCACGGTGGGCACATCGCCGACAGCGCGAGCGAATTTGCGGCGGTGCCGCTGAGCACCGGGAAGATTCTCGCCCCCGGGTCCTCGAACACGTCTCGTGCCAGTTCGCCGAGTTGCGCGGTGATTGCGTCGCCGCCGTAGGCGAGCGCGGTGCCGGTGTTTGCTGATTGGATCGCGGCGAGGATCTCGGGCGCCACGCCGGCGCAATTGTCGCTGCGCAGTTCGATCGGCTGTCGTTCAGGTTGCCGTGACGGCATTACGCCACTGTAGAGGTTGCGCCCATAGGGCTGAATTCCGCCCATCTGTGCGTGGATTAGAGAAACTATGGCTAGTATTGACCCCTCAAGGGGTGTCCAGTTTTGGTGTCCCGCGTCAAAAAAGTGAGGGCCCCAAAATGGCCACAGGTACCGTCAAGTTTTTCAATGCCGAAAAGGGTTACGGGTTCATTTCCCGTGAGCAAGGCGAAGATGTGTTCGTCCACTTCTCGCAGATCCAAGGTGAGGGCTACAAGTCTCTCGTCGAGGGTCAGAGCGTCGAGTTCGATGTGGCCCCCGGCCGCAAGGGCGAAGAAGCACAGAACGTCCGCCCGCTCTGAGCAGTAACGGCCGCGCCAAGCGCGACAGAGAACGCGCAAAGCAAGAGAAGGCCGCGCTGAAGCGCGAGAGGAAGCAAGCTGAAGCCATCGCCGAACCGTCGCAAGACGAGTCGGCCGCGGCAACAGTGGTCCGACGTCCACAAGACGTTGTGCTCGCCGACCTTGCGCAACTCCATCAGAGATTCGGCGACGAGGCGATTTCCTTCGAGGATTTCGAATCGGCAAAGTCCGAATTGCTGGCTCAGCTAGCAGTCGATTAACCGAACCTAAACGTCAAACACCGAACGCGGCGTCCGTCTCCAACGGGGCGTGACGCCGCGGTTCGTAGTGAAGGCGGCGTAAGCCGAACTTCACCATCGGGCCCATGCTCAAAGCGAACGTCAACGTTCCCGGCCCAATTGCACCGCCCAGCAGAGTTCCGATGACGAGCGGTGTGCCGTCACTGATCCACCGTGCGGGCACGATGCCCATGCCGCGATTGATCAACCCGAGCATCACTACTTCAGTTGGCCCCGCGCCCAGTTCGGTGGTGACCACTAGGCAAATTGCCACGGCGAGGATCAGCGTGCCGCCGATCAGCAACCCCAACCGCGGCACCATTCGGTGCTGTTCGGGAATGTGGTCGAGCACGACGTTGACCAGCGGCCCGATCAAGGTCGTGCCGACGACCGAACCCCAACCGGGCCGCGCGCCGAGCACCGTGCCGATGGCGAAGAAGAGCATCGCGTCGACGACGAAACAAACGCCGAGCGACCAACCCGTGGCGTGATTGACGCCGGTGTTGAACACGTCGAACGGCGCGACGCCGAGCTCGGCGCGGATCAGCATCGGCACGCCGATCGCGACCAGAATCCACGACGCGACCAAACGGAGAAGTCGCGTTCGCATGGTCATGACGGATCGAAGCTATCTTCGGAATAGATGACGAGCACCACAACCATCGACGTACCGATCGGGGCTGGCCCGTGGTCGCCATTGCGCATCAAGGTCTACCGCTCGCTGTGGATCGCTGGGCTGGTGTCGAACATCGGCACGTTCACCCATCTGTTGGGCGCTGGTTGGTCGATGACCACAATGTCGACATCGCCGACCTTGAGCAGCTTGGTGCAAGCGGCGTGGGCGATTCCCGGATTCATCCTGGCGCTGCATGCCGGCGCGATCGCCGACCGATTCGATCGCCGCCGCGTCATCATGGCGACGCAAATTGCAGCCTTAGCGGTCGCGGCTGTGCTCGGCGTCATCCAACTCAGCGACCACATGACGCCGACGCTGCTACTCGTCGGAACATTTCTCGAATCGGTCGCGCTCACGATCGCCGCGCCAGCGTTCATGGCGTTCACACCTGAGTTGGTGGGGCTGCGCAATCTCGCGCAGGCGATAGGTCTCGATGCCATCTCCCGCAACGCCGCGCAGGCGTTGGCACCGATGCTCGCCGGTGTGCTCATTGCTGCCGCGGGACCGGGCACGGTGTTCTTGTTCAACGCAGTGTCCTTCATCGGGGTTGTCTCGGTCGTGCGCGCTTACTGCCCACCGGGGCGCCAGACCACGAATCGAGACCTCGGACCTGGCGCGATCCGCGTCGCTCTGCGTTACGTCACCTCCATTGCCGGGTTGCGCCACGCAGCGCTACAGATTGCTGCACTGTCGGCTGTCGGCGCCGCGTTGGCCGCGGTGTTGCCACTGTTTGCCCGCGGCAGGCTCCATGTCTCGCC
Organism: Ilumatobacteraceae bacterium; assembly: GCA_025451395.1. Taxonomy (GTDB): domain Bacteria; phylum Actinomycetota; class Acidimicrobiia; order Acidimicrobiales; family Ilumatobacteraceae; genus UBA668. Next base: position 2,586 of record JANWKM010000172.1, on the reverse strand, counting down.
GGCAGCTTTCGGTCTGCTGGCCGCCGGGCTGGGTCTCGGTTCGGTCGTGGCGGTGTGGGGGCTACCGCGAATTCGTTCGGCCAGTTACCCGGGACGTGCAGTTCTTGCTTCGGCCGCGACGTGGTCGATAGGTACGGCGCTGTTCGCCATCAGCACAGAGGTCTGGATGGGTGTACCGGCCCTGTTCTTGTCCGGCGCCGGTTCGATGGGTGCACTCAGCACCTTGTTCTCGAACTACACCGTGCAACTGCCCAACGCGCTGCGCGGGCGTTGTTCGGCGATGGCGATGTTGATGGTGTGGCTCGGTGTCTCGGCCGGAGCGGTGGCGTGGGGAAGGGTGGCGTCGGCAGTTGGCCTGCGTGATGTGTTGCTGATCGCGGCCGCGTGCAACGTCGTTGTTGCGCTCGTAGCCAGCCGGGTGTTGCCCATCACCGTGGCGACGATCGCCGACGAAACGTAGGTAGTTGTCGAGGGTTTGCTCCCGCTTTCGAGTGGTCGGAGGGTTTCCTCCCCGCCGGCGGGGAGGAAACCCTCGAGGGTTCGTCGCTGGCCGCTTTCAGTGTCACACCGCTCGGGCATAGTGCGCCTCCGTATCCCAACGGCAGAAGGAGTCGTCGACATGAAGGTTCTCGTTGCAACAAAGAGTGGTCAGGGTGGTGCTTCGGGCGACTACAGCTCGACGGTCGAAGGCGAGTTGGTGACGCCGATCACCGTCGAATGCTGTTCGCCAGAGTCTTGCGGTTGTGGGCGCGGCTTTCCCGGACTAGCCAGTAGCCGCGCCACGACAACGGCGATGGTTGTATCGCGCGACGACATTCAACCGAACCAACTGCGAGAAGCGATCGCGAGTTCGCTGCGACGCGACGGATGGCTGAAGGGACTCAATCAGGCGGAGCGTCGCGAATTGATACAGGCTCATTTCTCGGCCATTGAGCAGGTCTGCGCGGGTTTCGCGGTTGGAACCGTGGTCGGTCGTAACAACGCATTTGTGTCGCGTCGCGCGGTTGCAGCCTGACGCCTAGATGGTGCGGCCTAAGAAGGCGGCGAGTTCGTCGGCCTTGCTGGCACCGGCGGGTGCCTTTTGCTCGTGGCCAAACGGGGCGGCGCGATCGGCTCCTCGGAACTCCTTGGGGACGCTGGTGCGATTGCTGTCGAGTAGACCGGCGGCAAGTTCCGGGTTGAGATCCGTGTTCTGACCGGTGGCGCGGGCGAGGTCCCATGCATGGACGAAGGTGTCGACGGCCGCCATCCCGGCGACGGCGGACCCGGGCATGTCACCGAACGGCATATGCATGGTCTTCGCCATCGCGCCATCGGCCTTGAACGCGGCGAGCGTGTCGGCAGTTCCTTGTGCAAATGCCGCCTTGAAGTCGCCTGCCGAGAAGTCGGGCGCTTTCGCATCACTGATCGGCTCGCCCTTGGCAACGTTGGCGAACCAGAACTGTTCGCCAACGAGGTGATTGAGAACTTCGGAAACGTTCCACGACGCGCAGGGTGTTGCGGCGCCGAGTTGGTCGGCCTTCACACCGGCGAGGACTGATTTGGCCGTGGCTATCGCTTGTTCATACTGGATTGTGCTCATTGTCGAATCTTACTGCGGGGCGCTACGTCGGGCAGTCGGGGGTTTCATGCCTGCATACAGGCATGGAACCCCCGGACGGCATGAAACCCCCGACTGAGAACCTCAGGTAGCGGCGGTTCGAGTGCGACGCGTGAAGAGGTGGACCAGACCGAGGACGACGCCTGTAAGCGCCAACACGAAGGCGACGATGATGGCGAAGAAACCGACGAACCATGCATCGACACCGACACCGGCGCCAACGATCACCGACGCGACGATGACAACACCAGCGACCAAGAACTTCCACCAACCGTTACTGTTGACGCCATCCATGATCGGCTGGCTGTGTCGCCACCCGACAACGGCGGCTGCTCCGGCAGCAAGGAAGATGCAGGCGCCAACGATCAAGCTTCCACGGTTCGTGCCGCCGACGGCCGCGACCAAAGCGCCGGCGGTCGCTATCGCAGTGTAGAGAAGTGGGATCAGGTGGTTCGATGTGCGATTCATATGAGACTCCATTCGTTGGGTGGGGACAGTGACGATCAAGTCGAGAATTGTTCGCAGCCAGCAGCGAAGTGCGCCATCGTCGGCGAGTTGCAGCGCAAACGTGGTCGTCATGTCGGCGGAGTACTCATTACGAAACGACCGCGGATACAGCGCGGTCAGGTGGAGATAAAGAGCGACCTGGCGCTTCACGCGGAAGCACCGCCGAGATCGGGGATGCCGCGAAAGCGGCTGACGAGGTTGCGCAACCGATGAAGTTCGAAGCGGGCAATGCGCTCGCCCTCGGCTGTCAGTCGGTAGTAGCGCCGCCGTTCGTTATCGGCACGCGGCGTTTCGTCGGTGGTTTCGACGATCGAACCGTCTGCCAACAGCCGGTTGAGCGTGCCGTACAACGTGCCCGGGCCCATCTGCACGGCACCGCCGCTCTGCTCTCCAACGAGGCGCATCAGGGCGTATCCGTGGTTTTCGCCGCCGAGCAGGGCCAGCAGGAGGTACATCGATGCCGCCGGCATCGGCTTGTC
>JANWKM010000171.1 GCA_025451395.1 Ilumatobacteraceae bacterium | reverse complement strand
ACGCCTCAGGCAAATCCGCTTGCGCGGGACCGAACTTCGCCGTGAGCGCATCGACCAATCCGCTAGGCGCGACACCGAGGTCGAAGGGTCCGATGCCGTCGCCGCGAAGTGTGAACACAATCTCCGCGGGCACCGTTGTGGGTGTCGTTGTCGTCGCACCCGCTGTGTCGGGAGTGGTCTCGACCGTCGTCGTGGCCACCGATGAACTCGTCGACGCGCCGGTACCGGTCGATGTGCTGCGACTACTGCAGGCCGCAGCCAATGTGGACACAACTGCGATCAGTATTGCGTTGCGAAGCTTCATGGGAACAACGGAGCGTGACCGCAGCCAACGATGTCGCCGTATTGAGCTTGTATCTCAGACTCGGTGCCGGAGACGCCGAGGGTCTCTTGCGGCGGGTCGATGGTGATCAACGTGAAGTTGTGGTGGAGCAGGCGAGTAGTGACGTTCCAACCGCCGATGAAATCCGGCTCGGCAAAGGTGAGGTTGTTGAACACGCTCCCTGCGGCGTGGTCGCAGAACAGCCCCTGATAAGGACCCTGCGCCGAGATGCGGCCGACGAACATGCTGCCGTCGTCGATGTGCCAAGGCGCGATGCAGTAGTGGATCGTGTTGGTGAGGAACGTGAACGCCGCCGACCCAGCGCTGGTCGCGCCGATTGCCAAGACAGCGACGGGCGGCGGGGTGGGAGCACCGAGCGAATAGTCGAAGTCGATGAAGCTGATCTCTACGTGGTCGGCGTTTCCGATCGGAACCGCGGTATCACTCTGCCCCCCAGTTGCAAGCTCTGAGTGAACGTGGGGGATGCCATCAAGGCTGTATTCGGTGATCGTGTCGTTGGCGAGGTCGCCGTCGACGTCACCGTGAATAGTTGCGCTGATGTCGGCACCGCTCGGAATTCCGTTCTCACCCTCGCATGCGTCGGGATCGACGGTGGTCGTTGGTTCGGTGGGCGCGGTCGAGGTCGTCGGTGCTGAACTCGTGGTCGACGCGCCAAAGATCGTGGTCGGCTCGGCGTTGATGCTCGACGACCCCGACGAAGTGGTTGTGCTGCTGCACCCTGTTCCCAAAACGGCTACCAGTCCCGTCGCCGCCGTAAGCGCCAAAGTACCGAAGCCTTGCTTGCGAGTCACGGGCTGCCACCTTTCGATGAGGTTGACTGTCCAGAGCCTCAAGACCCCTCATCCTCGCGCATTTCCCGAGAGTTTTCGTGGCTGCCGAACGTGCGCCCGTAACCTTGCCAGCTATGGCCGCGACAGAACTCGACCAGGTCGTCAACCTCTGCAAGCGGCGAGGTTTCGTTTATCCATCTGCCGAGATCTACGGCGGGTTCCGTAGCAGCTACGACTACGGCCCACTCGGTTCGCTGATGCTGCGCAATGTGCGCGACGCGTGGATCCGCACGATGGTGCAACAGCGCGACGACGTCGTGCTGGTCGACACCTCCATCCTGTCGCCGCCGCAGGTGTTCGAAGCCAGTGGCCATCTCGCCAACTTCAGCGATCCGCTGGTGGATTGCACGAAGTGTAAGCAACGGTTCCGCGAGGACGATCTCACCGACCCGAAGCTGTGCCCTAACTGCGGCGGGGTCGACACGTTCACCGCTGCTCGCGCTTTCAACCTGATGTTTCGCACGAACGCCGGCCCGGTGGAGGGCGCCGGTGCCGAGGTGTACATGCGGCCCGAGACCGCACAGGGAATGTTCATCAACTTTGGCAACGTGCTGCAGACCACACGCAAGAAGCCGCCATTCGGAATCGCGCAAGTCGGCAAGAGTTTTCGCAACGAAATCACACCCGGCAACTTCATCTTCCGCACCCGCGAGTTCGAGCAGATGGAGCTCGAGTTCTTCGTTCCACCGGGCGAGAGCGCACAGTGGTACAAGTACTGGTGCGACGCGCGCTTGCAGTGGTACACCGATCTCGGCATACCCGCCGACATGCTGTTGCTGCGCCCGCACAAGGCCGACGAGCTCAGCCACTACAGCAGTGGTACCAGCGACATCGAGTTCAAGTATCCGTGGGGTTGGGGTGAGTTGGAAGGCATTGCGCAGCGCACCGACTTCGATCTGCTGCAACATTCCCAGCACAGCGGCCAGAAACTCGACTACTTCGATCCGGCGACCAACGAACGTTACGTGCCGTACGTCATCGAGCCCGCTGCCGGTGTGAATCGCGCCATGGCGGCGTTCCTGCTTGCTGCGTACGACGAGGACATCATCAACGATGAACCGCGCACCGTGCTGCGCTTGCACCCGCGGCTCGCGCCGTACAAGGTGGCGGTGTTACCGCTCAGCAAGAAGGACACACTGACTCCTCTCGCGCGAACGATCTATGCGACGCTCGCCGAGCGATACATGGTCGACTACGACGAGACGCAGGCAATCGGGAGGCGTTACCGCCGCCAGGACGAGATCGGCACTCCGCTGTGCGTGACGGTCGACTTCGATTCGCTGGAGGATTCTGCGGCGACAATCCGCGACCGCGACAGCACCGCGCAGCAACGCGTGCCGATCGCACAGGTGGTTGCTGAGGTCGCCGCCCGCCTGGGTTTCTAAGGAGCGGCCGGGAGCCGGAACGACAGTCGTGCGCCGCCGTTCGGCGCGCTGCCCGCTTCAACTTCGCCGCCCATCGCGTGCACTAGTTCGCGCACGATGGCCAAGCCGAGGCCGCTCGAACTCTCCTTGCGCTCGGGCTGCTCGCGGGCGACGTACAGGCGTTCAAAGACGTGCGGCAGATCGCTGGCGGCGATGCCTTTGCCGTCGTCATCGACGGTGACCGTCGCCCACATTGCTTCGCTACGCGCCGACACGAGAACTGAGGTGCGCGCGTACCGAGCAGCGTTCTCAACGAGGTTGGCGAGCACCTGCGCGATCCGATCGGGATCGGCACGTACCGGCAATGGGCCAGTCGTCACCGGATGAAACGCAATGGCAGGCATCGACGCCGCAGCGGCGTCGGTCGCGGTGTGCACCGCGGCGGACAGGTCGAGTGTCTCGAGCTGCAAGCTGAACGATCGCGATTGCAGCTTGGCGAGATCGAGAAGGTCGGTGACCAAACGCTCGAGTCGTCGCGACTCGCTGCGAATGATCCCCGCGGCGCGCTTTGGATCGACCTTGCCATCGTCGATCGCGTCGGCGTACCCCTGGATCGACGTCAGTGGTGTGCGCAGGTCGTGGCTGACCGAGAGCAGGAACTGTTGCTCCAATCCGCGTGATCGCTCCAACGATGACGCCATACCGTTGATACTGCGCGACAACTCGGCAAGCTCGTCATGCTCGTGCACTGCCGGCTCGGCCAGGCGGGTGCTCAGCTCACCGGCAGCGATGCGTCGAGTGGCGAGCGACGCTTCGCGGATCGGTCGCGTCAACCGCTTGCCCAGTAGATACGCGGCGGCCAGTCCGAGCAAAATCGTTGCGACAGCCGACCACAAGAAGAGCCGGAACGCCGGGCCCAAACCAGCGTCGATACCGCGCGTCACGACTACAACAAAGAGCCGTCCGCTCGGTCCTCTTGCCGGTGCTGCCGCATACGCGAGCCTGCCCGTGTTGTCGGCGATCGTCTCACCAGCAGCCAGGCGTTCTGGCTGCAATTGCTCGACGGTCAATCCGCTGGGTAGCTCGTCGCTTGGCAGGGTGCCGTCGGGTTTGGCGATCAATACGGTGATTTGGTCGACCGGCATCAGCGACCGCAATGTGTTCAAGACCTTCAATCGGTTACGCAGCTGTCGAGTCGCCTCGACCGAAGTGGTGGCGGTGTCGACCTGCAGAATGTCGTCGATGTTGGCCGCAATCTCGGTGGCCTGATCGCGAAGATCGTTGACGGTCGTTGCCCGGGCGCGCACTGCGGCCAACCCGAGTGTGCCAGCGCCGGCGAGAAGCAAGGTGGTGATGACGACGCCGACGATGGTGAGTGCCAATCTTCGAGTCATCGGGGTCGACTCTTACGCGGACGTGTGATCATTGTGTTAACCAAGTCGATAGCCGATTCCCCACACCGTCGCCAGCGGCAGTTCGTCGCCGAGCTTCTTGCGCAGTTGGCGAATGTGGACGTCGATGGTTCTGTCGTCGCCCACCCAGTCGACACCCCATACGCCATCGAGCAGCTGCTGGCGCGACAACGCGATTCCTTGGTTGCGCGCCAGAAAGGCGAGTAGGTCGAACTCGCGCGTCGCCAGCGGCACCACCTCCTCGCGGCACGACGCTTCGCGCCGTGTGACGTCGACCCGATACTCGTCGCCGATGTGCAACACGTCGGCGTCTGCACGCTCGTCGGCTTGGCCACGACGCAAGATTGCTTTGACCCGTGCGACAACCTCGCGCGGGCTGAATGGTTTGGTGACGTAATCGTCGGCACCGAGTTCCAGGCCGAGGATTCGGTCGATCTCGCCGTCGCGGGCAGTGAGGAACAGCACTGGCACGTTGCTCTTCGCGCGCAACCGGCGACACACCTCGAAGCCGTCGATGTCGGGCAACCCGATGTCGAGCAGCACAATCTCCGGCTGATGCTGTGTGATCAACTCGAGACCGCGTTCGCCATTCATCGCTTGCAACACGCGGAACCCGGCCTCGCGCAAGTACACGTCGACCAAGTCCGCAATGTTCGGATCGTCTTCGACAACGACGACGGTGCGCTCACTCTTCGCCACGTTGAACATGCTGCCACGCTGGTACTGTGCGGCTCATGACCAAGGTTGCGATATTCGCTCGCATCCCACTGAAACCGGGAACACGTGCGGAAGCAGCGAAGGGCCTGCAGGCATGTATCGACAACGCCCACACCGAGGCCGGCACGCTGCTCTACATCCTTCATGAAGATCCCAACGACCCCGACGCATTGTTCTTCTACGACCTGTATGCCGACTCCGACGCGCTCACCGTGCACGGCGCCAGCGAAGGGATGAAGGTCATGGGCGGCGTCCTCAAGGAATACGGTGCCGGTCGCGCGGACATGCGATTCCTGACCCCGATCAGCGGCAAGGGCCTCTGAGCGCCGGGCTGAACAGCTCGACGGCATGAGTCGTTGAACGAAATGGCCACCTATCTCGACCGCATCGTTGCGCGCCATCGAGAATTGGCCAAGCTCGACGATCGCCCACTCGGGGCGTTGCTCGATACTTCACGCGACAAGCCGCCCACGCGCGGATTTCGCGCAGCACTGGCTGCGAGCAAGCCGTTGGGGGTGATCGGCGAGGTCAAGCGACGCTCACCATCGAAGGGCGACCTCAACATCGGACTCGACCCCGCGACGCTGGCACGCGAATACGAGCGCGGGGGAGCGACGTGCGTTTCCGTGGTCACCGACGACGAGTTCTTCGGCGGTTCAGTGGCCGACCTACAGGCGGCGCGCGACGCATGTTCGGCCCCCGTGTT
>JANWKM010000170.1 GCA_025451395.1 Ilumatobacteraceae bacterium | reverse complement strand
GCCGCCGTAGATCGCATGCCAGAGAAGAACAGCAAACGGCAGCTTCCAGTGGTCGGTGTTCCCGAGCCCGTCGCCGAAGGTGAAAACTCCGGCACCCGACTTCGGTGCGTAGACGTAGGGACTCAGGAACCCAATCGAGATGATTCCCAATAGCAATCCGTATACGACACCCTTCAAAATGCCGTTCCCGACGAACTTCAGCTTGCTGCGCACGAGAGCGGCGAACAGGACGGCGAACGCGATGCCGTCGATCGTGTGCACGATGTAGCCGTTGATGAACGACCCCGATACGTCGCCCGGCGTTGAGTTGCCGAGGAACTCGCCGTTGAAATGGACCCAATAGAGGGGGGGTAGACCGACCCCCTTGAAGTAGTAGCCGATCAACGTGGCGATGTGCGTGGCAATCAAACCGATGAGCAGGATGCCCGCAACTGGGTGTGCACCCACCCAGGTACGCCACCATTGGTCCGGGACCATCATTCCTGGTCCGCTCGCCTTCGCTTTCGCGGTGGCTCTCGGAGCAGTGGATTTCGTAGCCATATTTTTGGAACCCCCGATACGGTGGCCGACCGATTTGGTCAGCCGTTCAATGGTAGGCACGCCGTCTCGCCCTACTGGGGGACCCTCAGCCGGTCAGCCCAGCCAGTCCGCCGGTTCCGCCCGGTGCGGCACCACCCCGTTTGTTCGCCCAGCGCACAACCGTTGCTGCCAACGCGACCGCCAAAAGCGTGAACAAAAGCATCACTGTCGCCAGTGCGTTCAGTGCCGGTGTCGAGCCGGCGCGCGCACCCGAGTAGATCTTGATCGGCACCGTTTCGTCGCCGGCCCCGGAGGAGAGGAACGACGAGATCACAAAGTCGTCGACCGAGGTCGCGAACACAACCATCACACTCGCGAAGATCGCGGGGGCGAGTAGCGGGAGCAGGACCAGCCGGATGGCCTGCAGCCGGCTGGCGCCAAGGTCGCGCGCCGCTTCTTCGTACTGGGTACCAATCGCGGCTAGCCGCGCCCGAATGATGACGACCACGAACGAGAGCGTGAAAGTGACGTGACCGAGCATCATGCGTGTCAGCCCCGTGGGCACCCCGACGTACACCTGGGAGAAGACGAAGAAGAGCGCAACGCCGAACACGATTTCGGGCGTGACGATCGGTACCAGCATCAGCCCATTGGCAGCATTCGATATCTTCCCTCGCCAGCGGTGCAGGCCGATGGCCATGGCCACGCCGAGCGGGGTGGCAATCAGCATGCACAGCCCGGCGAGTCTCAGAGTGTTGGCCATCGAAGTTTGCAGGCTGTCGTCGTACCAGACCGATGAGGCGTGATCGCCCCAATACCAGCGGAACGACGTCGGCTGAAATGCCGAGCGGCTTTTGCCGTTGTTGAACGAGATCCTCGCCGCGATCAGTACGGGCAGCAGCGACCACAGCACGTACAGCCACGTCAAGGCGGCGAGCGTCGGAAACCGCCGGACACGTCGCACACGCGCCCTCATCGTTCAGCGGCCCGTTGCATGCGGATCGTGACGACCAGGTAGTACAGCATCAGGACGAAGAGACAACCCATCAGCAACAGCACGAGCGACGCACCAGATTGCGGCTGGCTGGATCGCTGCAAGAAGAACTCGATCTGATTGCCGACCATCGTGGTCTTCGGCGAACCGCTCGTGAGGTAAGTGTTGGTGTAGTAGTCGCCGGCCATGGGCAAGATCGTGATCACGCTCGCGGCCATCAACCCGGGCACCGACAATGGAAGCGTCACTCGCCGGAAGGTTTGGAATGCCGATGCACCAAGGTCGCGCCCGGCTTCGATCAGCCGGCCGTCGAGGCGCTCGAGCGACGCGAACAGCGGCAAGATGAAGAACGGCACATAGCCGTACACCAATCCGATAACGACCGTGTACGAGTCGCCGTTCAACCAGTTACGCGGTGCGTCCATCAGGTGCAGGAAGCGCAGCGCCTTGTTCACGTAGCCGTCGGGTTGTAGCAGGTTCGTCCACGCCAACATGCGCATCAAGTAGCTGATCCAAAAGGGCAGCACGAGGGCTGCCATCAACAGTCCGCGCCGCCGCCTCACGACGCGGGCAGCGAAGTACGCCACCGGATAACCGATGAGGATGCATCCGGTCAGCGCGAGGGCGATGTATGCACCGGTTCGAACAAAAACCTGCCCGAGATCGCCGTGCAGGACGCGGTCGATGGTGCGTGACATCGCATCCCAGTCCCACGACAACGGATTCCATTTCGGCCGTGCCGTTTTCAGAATCGGATCGATTGCGCCGAAAGCGACTGCCATCACCGCATAGATCGACACAACGAAGAACGTGATCAACCAACCGACGCCTGGCGCGGCGAATGTCGCCCAGATGGCGGTGGATCGTTTTCGTCCGGCCGTGACCGGTAGCGAAACGGCTGGTAGTGGAACGGCGGGGGTCACCCGTCAGCCGCCGGCGATGAACTGCGACCAGGCTTCCTCGTACAACGCCTCGCCCTCGACGCCGAGTGGCTTGAAGATGAGAGCCTCGGCGACCTCTTCGTCGGTCGGCACGCACCCGCGCAGGTGCTCGGGTACGTAACCGGCGCCGATCAGGTAGTCGGCGTTGAGTTTCGTCAACGCGGGCAGATAGCCGACCCAGCTGAAGTTCTTCTCAGCAACGTCGTTGTCGAGCAGATAGTTCAGATACAGGTGTGCGAGCACTGGATTCTCGGCATCGGCGAGGACGCCCATGCTGTCGTTGCTGACCACATACTCACCCGCGGGCGGGTGCCAGAAACCGAGCACCTCTGCGTCGACACCCTCTGGCAGGTAACCAGCGGCAGCGAGGATCATGTCGGCGCTCCACGTTTGCGCCAGCGTTGTCGTGCCTTCCGGGATGTCGTGGTAGGCCTCGATGTTGTACTTCACGTTGACGAGGTCGATCAGTTCCGTCAGATCGGCGAGCGCTTGGTTGATGACCTCAGGGTCGACGGTGTTCACGTCGAACAGTCCGCGGCGCATCATCGCCATTGCCAGCGCCTCACGTGGATCATCGAGCACCGTCACCTGACCAGCAAAGTCAGTGGCGTTCCAGAGTGCGTCCCAGCCCTGCTCTTCCACCGTGGCCGGATCGATCCGGTCGGCTCGATAGGCGAGTCCCGTGCCAAAGAAGGTGTACGGAACCGAGTATTTGGCGCCCGGGTCGTACCACGGGTCGTTGAAGCTGGAGATCACGTTGGCAAAGTTGGGCAAGTAGCTCTTGTTCAACGGCTGCAGCAAGCCGCCCGAAATCAGGTTGCCGATTGAATAGTTGGCCATCGAATGCTGCACGTCGACTTTGATTGCACCCGACGCGATCTTGCTCATCACTTCGGTGTCGGTGTTGATGGTGGTGAACTCGACGTCGACGCCGTACAGGTTCTCGAAGTCGGCGATGACATCGGGGTTGACGTAGTCCGCGTAGTTGACGATTTTTAGCGGCCCGGCCTCAGGTTCCAAACCGTCGGCGATCGCTTTCTTGTTGGCCGACTTCGAGCCGCTGTCGCCGCAAGCCTGCAGCAGTGGAACACCTGCGCCGAGCATGACACCGAGCTGTGCCGAGCGAGCGAGGAAGTCACGACGTGTCGTTCTCATACTGCTGATGAATTCATGATTGGCCCCCAACGGTTGTGTGACTGGTGAGCCAGAATGTAGCAAGGAGTATGGAATCGATAGGCAACGACGCTGGAATCCGGCAGGCGAAGACGCTGCCAGCCGCGTCGTACGCTTCGCCGGCGTATCACGAGCGCGAGGTCGACCGTGTGTGGTCGACGCAGTGGGTCTGCATCGGAGACGTGTTGGATATGCCCGCTGCCGGCTCGTGGCGCGCGATCACCGTCGGGCGACTGCCGATTCTGCTGGTACGCGATCGTGAAGGTGAACTCCGCGCCTTTCTCAACGTCTGCCGCCATCGGGCCTCGCCATTGTGCGAACCGGAAGCCACCGGAAGCGGTGCCGCGCTGACCTGTCCGTACCACGCCTGGCTCTATCGCCTCGATGGATCCTTGGCCAGAGCGCAAGGTGTTGGCAACCCCGAAGGTTTCGACCTCGCCGATCACTCACTAAAGCCGATCGCGCTGGCGACATGGCGGCGGTGGGTGTTCACCCATGCCGACGCAGCCGCCGCGCAGCCCAATTTTGGGCCACTCGCCGACGCGATCAGCGCATTTCCGTTGGAGTCGATGGAGATTGCCATCACCGAACGCGACGAGCGATCGTTCAATTGGAAGGTGCTGCTCGAGAACTACAGCGAGAACTACCACACGCCGTTCGTGCACCCGCAGATCGATACGTCCGGCACGCACGACTATCCAATGGTCAGCGACGGTCTCGTGCTGTACGCGTGGGATCGACCGCTGCACCCGACCGACGAAGCCGGGCGGGCGATGGCGCAGCTGCAGCCGGGTGACGCCGGTTGGAATGCGGTTGCGACGGCGTCGACCGGTCACCCGTACGACCGGGGCAGCTACCTCAGCGTGTGGCCGAACCTGATGGTCAATGTCTTTCCCGATGCAGCCCTCGCGATGTGGATGGAGCCGACCGCGGCAAATCGCACGGTCGTCCACCGGCGGCTGTATACGCACGTGGCGGCCGATCCCGACTCCGTCGCCGCGACCATTGCCGCTCATCGCTTGGTGCACCTGCAAGATGTCGACATCTGCCAACGAGTGCAGCGTTCGCACGACGCGGGCATCGACGCCGACGGGGTGCTGGCAACGATCGAGGAACGCGGCGTGTACTGGGTACACCAGCACGTCAGAGCCCTGAATCTCTGAGTACGATTTGCCCATGCAAACCGTGCAGTTCACCCAGATGCGCCATGGCACGAAACAGGACTACGACCTACTGCACGAGCTCGAACGCGGTTTCGTCGCCGGTCTGCCCGACAGGGTTCTTGCCGGGATGCGCGCGCTCGACGACGGGTTGAGTGGCTATCAAGTCACGCGCCTTGAGCACTCGTTGCAGGCCGCGACTCGCGCCGAGCGCGACGGTGTCGACATCGACTGGATCGTCGCGGCCTTGATTCACGACATCGGCGACGGGCTGGCGCCGGCGAACCATGCGCAGGTGGCCGGCGCAATCATCCGCCCGTACGTGCGCGCCGAGGTGGCGTGGGTAGTCAACATGCACGGCGTGTTCCAACTGCACTATTTCGGGATGCATACCGGAGATGATCCCGACGCCCGCGAGGCATATCGCGATCACAAGTGGTTCGGCAGTTGTGAGCACTTCTGCGAGAGGTGGGACGAAGTCTCGTTCGATCCCGCGTATCCATGGTTTCCGCTCGAACACTTCGAGCCCGCACTGCGGGAAGTGTTCGCCCGCCCGCCTTTCGATCCAAGCATCACCGGCGAGTAGTCGAGATCAGCCGCTATCGTGCAGGCGCCGTTGCCGGGTAACCGGCGAATGCACGGCGACGTGGCCGAGTGGCTGAGGCAAGGGCCTGCAAAGCCCTCCACATGGGTTCGATTCCCATCGTCGCCTCCGATGCGTTGAGGAAATGGCGGCCTGAAGTCGCAAAGAATCCACCGTGGCGGTGGGAATCGTGTGACTTCGACGAGCAAACCGCTACCTGGTCACATCAGATCGCTGATGACCGGCGATTTCGTGTGAACAGGTCGACCACATCGCCGCGGAATGTTCAGGAATCGTTGGTGGTCCCAAGCAATCGACCGTGACCATCGGTTTCGTGTGACCAGTTCGGTTACTGGCACACAGAAGTACGGTGGCCGAATGAAGTTCGGGATCGTCTTCGCCAACACCGGTCCGTTTACACAACCGACGGAAGCGTTGGAATTTGCTCGCGCTGCGGAAGCAGCAGGTTTCGAATCGCTGTGGACCGTCGAGCATGTCGTCGTTCCCAAAGGCTACGAATCGCAATATCCATACGACCCGTCGGGCAAGATGCCCGGCGGCGAGGAAAGCGCGATTCCTGACCCACTGATCTGGCTGTCGTATCTCGCTGCCGCGACCAGTCGCATTCAATTAGCCACGGGCGTCATGATCCTGCCGCAGCGCAATCCGATCGTGTTCGCGAAAGAGGTTGCGACGCTCGATCAGATGTCGGCTGGACGGGTGCAACTTGGTGTTGGGGTCGGCTGGTTGAAGGAAGAGTTTGACGCAATCGGCGTTTCGTTCGCCGATCGCGGCCGTCGCACCGACGAGTGTGTGGCCGCGATGCGCGCGCTGTGGACACAAGACGCAGCAACGTTCCACGGCGAGTTCTTTAACTTCGACGAGTGCATCCTGCGACCGCGACCGACACAAGCGTCGGTGCCGATTCATGTCGGTGGCCACTCCGACGCCGCTGCCAAACGAGCCGGGCGGCTCGGCGACGGTTTCTTTCCGGCGGCGCCAACTCACGCCGAACTGGATCGCTTGTTCAAGCTCGCTCGTCGTACGGCCGGCGAGACTGGCCGCGACCCCGACGCGCTCGAATTGACCACCGGCGGCAGGGGTGCGATCGGACCGAACGCGCTCGGCGAGGTGCAAGCGCTCGCCGATCTCGGTGTGCACCG
>JANWKM010000169.1 GCA_025451395.1 Ilumatobacteraceae bacterium | reverse complement strand
GGCGATCGACCTGATGGACGAGGCCGCTAGCAAGTTGCGCATCGAGATCGATTCGGTACCGACTGAGATCGACGTCGTGCAACGGCGCATTCTGCAACTGGAGATCGAGCAGGTCGCACTGGCCAACGAGACCGACGCGGCATCGAAGGATCGCCTCGACGCGTTGGTCGACGAACTCGCCCTGCTCAATGCCGAGGTGCACGAGATGAAGGTGCATTGGGAGGCAGAGAAGCAGGCGATCGATGCCATTCGTGGGTTGAAGGAAGAGCTCGAGCAACTGCGCACGCAATTGGAACGCGAGACAGACCTGAACGTCGCGGCCGAGATCCGTTTCGGTCGCATTCCCGAGCTCGAGCGCCGGATCGACGCGGCGACTACGCACCTCGACGAACTGCAGTTGGGCAACCGCATGCTGAAAGAAGAGGTCGACGCGGAAGACATCGCCGAGGTCGTCAGCAAATGGACGGGCGTTCCGGTGAGCCGCTTGATGGAAGGCGAAATGTTCAAGCTGGTGCACCTGGAAGCACAACTGCATCAGCGCGTGATCGGCCAGGACGAAGCGGTCACTTCGGTCGCCAATGCGATACGGCGTTCGCGGGCCGGGCTCTCCGACCCCAACCGCCCAATCGGCTCGTTCATGTTCCTCGGCCCGACCGGCGTAGGCAAGACCGAGTTGGCGCGTGCGGTCGCCGAGTATCTGTTCGACGACGACAAGGCAATGGTGCGCATCGACATGGGCGAGTACATGGAGAAGTTCTCCGTCAGCCGCCTGATCGGCGCGCCACCCGGGTACGTCGGTTACGACGAAGGTGGGCAGCTGACCGAAGCCGTGCGTCGTCGCCCATATTGCGTGATCCTGCTCGACGAGATCGAGAAGGCGCACCCCGACGTGTTCAACGTGCTGCTGCAAGTGCTCGATGATGGTCGCCTGACCGATGGGCAGGGTCGCACGGTCGATTTCACCAACGTGGTGCTGATCATGACCAGCAACCTGCAGGGTGATCCGATCGAATTCTTCCGGCCCGAGTTCATCAACCGCGTCGACGACATCATTCGCTTCCGCTCGCTGGACGAAGCAGATCTTGCGCAGATCGTCGTCATTCAGCTGGAACGGCTGCGCGCCCGCATGGCCGAGCGACGAATCACGCTGTCGCTATCCGACGCGGCCATGAAGTGGCTCGCACACGAAGGCTACGACCCGGTGTATGGCGCGCGCCCGCTGAAGCGTTTGATTCAGCGCGAACTCGCGGACCCGACTGCGTTGCTGATCCTGGAAGGCAAGGTCGCCGAGGGCGACACCATCGCCGTCGATGTCGCCGACAACAAGCTGACGATCACCGCTGTCAGCAGCTGACCGAGCTCACGGTGGGCACTCGCCAGAGCACTCCGGCGGACTGGCCGGCAAGCTGGCATCGATCCACCACAGCCGCATATTTCCAAAGCCGTCGTCGGCGGCGATGAACCTCCCATCCGGGCTGAGTATTTGCGCTTGAATGCCCCGCGATCCCATGGAGTACATGTATTGGGGACCGGCGCAATCGTCATACAGCATCGGGGGCGAGAAGTAGATCCGAACGGCTTCCATATCGGCGAGAGCGAGACCGCAGGCCCAGAGGGTTTCGCTGAGGCCGGTGGCTGCGGGCTGCGCTTCCGGCGCGGTGAGTTGGCCGTAACGGTCCAGTAGGAAATATCCATCGGGTGTGAATCCGCCGCTGTTCAGGTCGTAGAGCACGCCGGCCTGCTCATATTCTCGGTCGAACGCGAGCGTTGCAGGCACGGAACTGTTGTCGGGACTCCAAAAATTCGCAAGATACGAATTTGATCCAACCTCTACGGTTGACAGCCAGCCATTAAGCGGGTTGAAGGAGAATGCGGTCGGCGCGTATTGCCCGGCCAGCGGGATCTCTGAAAACTGACTGGTGTTGAGCAAGTCGTAGACGCGGACCGCGTCCGGATCGTTCGCCAGGTGCAGGGTCACCAGCTTGGTGCCGACTGGGTCGAGACCGATTCCGATAACGCGATCAATCGTTGTCACGAGCTCGGAAGAGCTCCAACTCCACAACTGAAGTTGAACTCCGCCGCCGGCGATGAGCACGTTCCCGTCCGGAGTGAAAGCAAGGGGATCGGCACCGACATGCTCCGGGCCGCCCGACAACACGCCAGACCTCTCACTGCTGGACAGGTCCCAAAGTTCAATGTCGCTATTGGCCAACCCGGCGGCCAGCACCGTTCCATCCGGGTGAAAAGCCAGCGACAGCGCCAACGCGGCTGGGCTGAACCGCGTGCGCTCTTCGCCAGTCGCGGAGTCGTACAGAATGATGGCGCTCTCGCCGGCGCAGCCAAATTCATCCTTGTCAGGCTGGGACCGGTCCGTCGTACGCATGCCCAAACAGACTGATAGTGCCAGAGTGTTCCCATCGGGGCTGAAGGCGTAGCCGGCGATGTTCGTGTAAAGGTGACACTCCTGCTCCTTCGGGTTGCAACCTGGATCAAGACCGGGGTCGCCCGGAAAGGCGACGGTCCAGCGCAGGCGCAGTTGGCCGAGGGTCTCCGGCGTAATCGGCGGGCTGGGCGAATCAATCGTCGATGGAACGGTTGAATCAGGCGCGCTCTCCGTCGAGACAGGACCATCAGTCGGCGACGGGGCTTGAGTGACGGCCGATTCCGTTGGAACTGCCTCCTGCTCGGGTGACGAGCAAGCCATCGCGATCAGCGCCAGCAGAGGCACGATTACGAATGCGCTCTTTGACTTCCTGAAGGGTTCAGTCATGGGGCGAACAGTAATCAGCAATGGCGGGAGCCAAATATTCTGAAAAGGCGGCGGGCTGAGTCGGGGGTTTGGTGCCCGTGTGCAGGCATGAAACCCCCGCCACGCACGAAACCCCCGTCTACCGGCGACGGTACTTGCGGATCGCGATCGGTGCCATCACGGCGATAATCGCGAGTGACCAGGCGATCGACGCCCACACGTACGAGGTCGGATACTCCGGACCGCCGATTGTCAGTGCTCGTACACCCTTGGCAGTGACGCTGACCGGCTGGCGCTCTGCCCACCAACGCAAGACACCCGGCATGCTGCGCGGATCGACGAACGCGCTTGATGCGAAGACCAGCGGCGCCAGCAACGGAAAGGCCGCAGCCTGCGCCGCTTCACCGTTGGGCACGAACAGGCCGATGATGGCGAAGATCCAGCACAGCGCCAGCCCGAAGAGCACCATCAAGCCGACGCCGGCGGCGACCTCTAACGGGCTGGTGTGAGCGCGAAAGCCAACCGCAAACCCGACCGCCAACATCAAGAGCACGATGAAGACGTTGCGCGTGGTGTCGGCGAGAACACGCCCGCCCAATACGGCTGCCCGACTCATCGGCAGTGACTGCAACCGCTCGAGCAATCCCCTGTTCTTGTCTTCGGCGAGACCGATCGCGGTGTTGAGGGCGCCGAACGAAACCGTCTGCACAAAGACTCCCGGCATCAGGTAATCGACGTAGCGGGTGCCGGGCACTTTGATCGCGCCGCCGAAGACGTACCGGAACATCAGCACGAAGATCAACGGTTGGATGAACGAGAACACGAGCAGCTGCGGCACGCGGCGAATCACCGTCAGGTTGCGCCACACCATCGCCAGCGTGTCGCGCAAAGTCCAGCCGAGATTGGCGCGGAAACTCCTGTCGTTCCACATACCGGTGTCGCTCACTTCGTCGCTCCGCTACCGGTCAACGTCAGGAACACATCGTCGAGCGTCGGCTCGCGCAATGCGACGTGGCTGGGAGCGATGTCGGCAGCAGCCAATTGATTCATCGCGTCACGCAGCGTCGCCGGTCCATTCGACATCACCAAGCGGACGACCGTGCCGGCGGCGACGGTGCTGCCGAGCGTGGTGGCCGCCGACGCGGCAACACTTGGGTTGGCGAATTCGAACTCGATGACCGTGTCGCCGATTTGACCCTTCAACTGCTTCGCCGTTCCTTCAGCGGCAATCAGGCCCTTGTCGATGACGACGATGTTGTCGGCGAGCCGATCGGCTTCTTCCAAGTACTGCGTGGTCAGCAGCACAGTGGTGCCGTCGGACACCAGTGATTCGATCACGCCCCACAGATCGAGCCGACTCGCCGGATCGAGGCCGCTGGTGGGTTCGTCGAGGAACAGCACCGGCGGTTGCGCGACCAGCGCGGCGCCGAGATCGAGTCGACGGCGCATACCGCCCGAGTAGGTGCGCACCGTTCGATTGCCGGCATCGACCAGACCAAACTGATCGAGCAACGCGGTGGCCCGCTCGCGCGACTTCGACTTGCCAAGATGCGACAGGCGACCGACGAGTTCGAGGTTTTCGCGACCGGTCAAATTTTCATCGACGGCCGCGTTCTGGCCGGCCAGGCCGATACTGCGGCGCACATCCTGCGGTTGCTTGATGACATCGAAGCCGTGCACCATCGCGCGGCCACTGTCGGGTTTCAACACGGTGGCGAGCATGCGCACCATCGTCGTCTTGCCCGCACCGTTCACACCCAGCAGCCCGAGCACTGTGCCGCGCGGTACCGCGAGCGAAATGTTGTCGACGGCGACCACGTCGCCGAACGTTCTACGCAATTCCTCGGCGACGATGGCGGTTGCCGGTGAGTCGCCAGTCATCGGGCGATTCTAAGAGGGGTTCTGCGAATTCGCCGCCCTGTATCGATGAACACTCAGCGTTTGCATCGCACCGATGAGCACCGCCACGCCGCCGACCACGATGAGACCGGGAAGTCGACCACCGAGCACGCACAGTGCGGCGACCGCTACCACTACCACGAGCCGCGGCCACGCCAGCGTCCGAGCGAGCCGCAATCGAAGAAGTAACAAGCCACCCACGAAGGCGGCAACCGCCGACCCGAGTAGCCAGCGATCGTCACTCGTCAGGTGCCCATACGGGTGAGGAACGATGTGCTTGACGACCACGGCGTAAAGAACGAGTCCGAAAGCCAGCGGGAAGTGGCCGAAGGTGAACAGATCACGAGCAAGAACTCCGCGTTGCGCGGCTGTCGCGTCGTGCAGCGCGTGCTCGACGACATCGGGGATGTAGGCGAAGTACGTCCACCACAGCACGCACGCAAGTCCGACCGATACCAGAATCGCCAACGAGGTACCGCGGGTCAACCCAACGTCGGTCGCGCTGGCCCCGGCGGCAATCAGCACCTCACCGAGCGAGATGATGATGAACAGCGCGTGCCGCTCCGCGAAGTGGACGGAGTTGATGACCCACTCGCCGGCGGTGGCCCGCAACGCGCCGACGACGTTCAACACGGCAGCGACGCACCAGGCGGCAATGCGCAAGTCGTCGTGTAAGAAGGCGCCGATGAATACCAGGACGGGCGCGATCGAGACGATCGATGCATAACGGATGTATCCCGGACGGGTGGCGGCATTGCGTAGCGCTTGTGAACCGGTAATGCCCAACACGACAAGTTGCACGCCGAGGTAGGCAGCGCCAAACCAGACCGCGTCGTGATCGAAGGCCTCTGGGAGCGCGATCGTCATCAGCAGAGTGACCGGCATCAGGCACAGCACCAACACACGGGTGACGGCAACTCGCTGCAGGTCGATCGCCGACCCGGCCCACGTGAACTGCGACCACTGCCACCAGACCAAGAAGGCGACGAGGGCTCCTTTGGCGACACCGGTACCACCGGGATGGTGCGAGATGAACGAAGCAACCTGCGTGATGGCAAACACGAACACCAGGTCCAAGAACAGTTCGAGGTTGTTGGCGTGACGTTCTGTCACTTCTGTTGGTTCGGTGGTGGTCATGGCCGCTTCTCGAACCAAGGTTCCGCTTGCTCTAATTGCGCGGCGAGTTGGATGAGGGTCAGGTCATCGCCGGCGCGCGCCATCACCATCGTCCCCACCGGTAAGCCCGCCGCATTCCACCGCAGCGGCAGCGACATCGCCGGCTGACCGGTGCCGTTGGCTAGAGCGGTGAACGGACAATACGGCAGCACATGGTTGATGCGATAGTCGATGAAGTCGGTCCACGCATCCTCGCGATTGGGATCGAAACGGCCGAGCAATGCCGGCGGCTCGGCGAGCGTGGCCGTCAGCAACATGTCGTACGGAACGAGGAAGCGAGCCATCACGCGACCAACTGCGTGCACGATCCCGACCGCGGCGAGGTATTGGGCGCCCGACACGGTTGCGCCCATCAAACACGCCAGGCGCGTGACACGGTCGGTGCCGTCGTCGGAGGGTGCCCGGCCCAAGTCGACTATGCGCGACGCGACCGTCAATTGCGTACCGCACGCCACAATGTCCGCCCAGGCTCGCATGTAGTGCTCGATGTTCACCGGCGGATGTGCCTCGACGATTTCGTGACCTAGTGCCTCGCACAACTGCGCGGTGTGATGCACCGCGTCGACACAGTCCGCGTGAATCGCATCGCCGGTGAACGAGCGGTCGCTGACCGCGATGCGTAGCCGACGCGGCGGCGACTCGATGGCATGCGTGAACGAATCGGCGAGCGGCGGTGCGTAGTACGGCGCACCGAGATCGGTGCCGGCGACAGCATCGAGCAGCACCGCGCTGTCACGCACACTGCGGGTGAGGAAGCCGTCGATCGCCATGCCAGCCCAGCCCTCTCCAGCAGCGGGACCATCGGGCAACAGCGCCCGCGTTGGTTTCAGGCCAAACAATCCGCACGACGACGCGGGGATGCGCACCGAACCACCGCCGTCGCTTCCGTGTGCGGCGGGCACAACGCCCGCGGCGACCGCCGCACCCGCGCCACCGCTGGAACCACCCGCAACATGGTTGCGGTTCCACGGATTGCGCGTCGGTCGGCCGTACACCTTCGGCTCGGTCGTGGGACCGATCCCGAATTCTGGGCTCGCCGTGCGACCGAACGTGACCAGCCCCGCATTGCGCAGGCGAATGAACAGCTCGCTGTCGTAGCTGTAGCGGTGGCCGCGGTACAGCCCCGAACCCATGCGGCTCGGGAAGTCGATCGCCTCGCAGCCGAGATCCTTGATCAGGAACGGAACGCCGGCCAAGGGACCGGGCGGTAGTTCGGCTGCGATCGATGCGCGGGCGACCGATTCCTGCACGTCGACCACCGCGGCAATCGCGTCGTCAGTGGCAGCGACCTGTGCGAGTGCCACGTCGAGTAATTCGTCGGGCGTCACTTCACCGTCGCGCACCAAACCGGCGAGTCCCACGGCGTCGAACTTCACGTACTCGTCGGCATCCATGGCCTCTGAGAGTACGACACGAGTAGGCTCGCTGGACGATGCCCGTCACCGTTGTCGTAGGCGCCCAGTGGGGTGACGAAGGCAAGGCCAAGATCATCGATCTGCTGGCGGCGGACCATACGCACGTTGTTCGCTACCAAGGTGGCCACAACGCTGGGCACACGGTGGTCGTCGGCAGCGAGCGTTACGCGCTGCAGTTGATCCCGAGTGGCGTGCTCTACCCGCACATCGTGCCGGTCATCGGCAACGGCGTGGTTGTCGACCTACCGACACTGTTCAAGGAGATCGACACGCTCGCCAGCCGCTGCGTCGATTGCTCGCGACTGCGCGTCAGCAGCAGCGCGCACCTGATCTTCCCCTGGCATCAGTCGCTCGACGCCTTGTACGAGGCGGGGCGCGGCGACGATCGCATCGGTACGACGCTGAAGGGCATCGGCCCCGCCTACGCCGACAAGGCGCGGCGCAGGGGTTTGCGCGTGGGCGACGTGCTCGACCCGGAAAGTTTTGCGACCGCAGTGAAGGCACAGACGTTGGCGCACAACGCGGAGATCACATCTCTCGGCGGCGAAGCGCTCGATGCGGAAGCGATCGTTACGCAATTCACAGCACTTGCGAGCCGGTTGGCTCCCTACGTGTGCGACACCGTCGAACTGCTGCACGAAGCACTCGATCGCAATGAGGCACTGCTGCTGGAGGGTGCGCAGGCGACCTTCCTCGATCTCGATCACGGCACCTATCCGTTCGTCACGTCGTCGAACCCGACCGCTGGTGGAGCGTGCGTCGGCACTGGTATCGGGCCGCGCTATCTCACGCGCATCGTCGGCATCAGCAAGGCGTACGCGACGCGAGTTGGGGGCGGGCCGTTCCCAACGGAACTCACCGGTGAACTCGGCGACAAGCTGGTCGAGATCGGTCGCGAGTTCGGCACCGTCACCGGTCGCCGCCGTCGATGCGGTTGGATCGACTGCGTGATGCTGCGCAAGGCCGTGCGCCTGAACAGCCTGACCGAGTTGGCGTTGACCAAGCTCGACGTGCTCGACACATTCGATGAGGTCAAGGCATGTACGGAATACGACGACAAGGGCCGACCCGTTTACGCAGTGTTGCCTGGTTGGCTGACCAGCATCGCGGGTTCCAACACTGTCGAGGCATTGCCGAAGAACGCTCGAGCGTTGGTGACGCTGATCGAGCAAGAAGTGGGCGTGCCGATCAGCATCGTCGGCACCGGCCCCGAGCGCGACAGCTATGTGATGTGGCAGTGATCGAGCGCTACACGCTTCCCGAGATGGCGGCCATCTTCAGCGACGTCGCACGCTTCGATCGGTACCTGGAAATCGAATTGCTCGCGACGGAAGCACACGTCGAGTTGGGTGTTGTACCCGCGGTCGATGCAATCATCTGTCGAAAACAAGCGCCGACCGTTGACGACAAGTTCGTACAGGCAGTGAGCGACCGCGAGGCCATCACCGATCATGACGTCGCGGCGTTCGTCGACGTGGTGCAGGCAGCCATCGAGTTGCCGGCGGGCTCATGGATTCACTACGGCCTCACCAGCAGCGATGTCGTCGACACCGCCTGGTGCTGGATGATGCGCGATGCGTGCGACCTACTCGTGACCGCTGCCACCGATTTGCTGCGCACACTCGTCGCATTAGCTCGCAGGCACCGCCACACCCTGATGGTGGGCCGCACTCACGGTATGCACGCCGAGCCGACCACGTTCGGGGCCAAGGTCGCATTGTGGGCATTGCAAATCGATCGCGATCGCGCCCGTTTGCGGACGGCACGCGACGCAGTAGCGGTTTGCAAGCTGAGCGGGGCTGTCGGTACGTACAGCAACATTGATCCCGCAGTCGAGACGCACGTCGCGAACGCCATCGGCCTGACACCAGTCCCGGCAACACAGGTGATCGCTCGCGATCGGCACGCCGAAGTTCTCTACGCGTGCGCGTCGATCGGAGCGACTGTCGAGACGTTCGCGCTCGAGGTCCGCCACCTCCAGCGCACCGAGCTCCGAGAGGCCGAAGAGGCGTTTCGCGAAGGAGAGCAGAAGGGCTCCAGCGCGATGCCGCACAAGCGCAACCCGGTGAAGTCGGAGCAGCTGTGCGGTCTGGCGCGAGTGTTGCGCGGCAACCTCCAGGCCGCGCTCGAAGACGTTGCGCTGTGGCACGAGCGCGACATCTCGCACTCGTCGGTCGAGCGCATCATCATTCCCGACTCACTCATGCTCGCCTACTACGTGGTGGTGCAGTTCACGAAGGTCATCTCGGGATTGCGCGTGCACCCGGAGCGGATGCTGCGCAATCTCGATGCGTCGTTCGGGCTCGTG
>JANWKM010000168.1 GCA_025451395.1 Ilumatobacteraceae bacterium | reverse complement strand
CGTCGAGTACAACAGTCGCGGAGGTAGTCGTGTTGCCGAACTTGGTGAGCACTGTGTAGACCGCTGTCGCTGGTCCGCGGGTGGCAGCATCGAGTTTGTCGAGCACGGCATCGACGGCGGCATCGCCGGTCGGGTTTCCTGGTGCGAACGGATCATTGTTGAAATGCGGCCGCTTGCCGGTAAAGCATCCGCTGAGCAGAAGTGCCATCGCGAGTGAGCACAAGGTGAGAACGACACGCCGAGTCATCTGAATGATCGTAGGGCGCGAGCCGTAGTCTCGGCGTGTGATCCGCCTCGATGTCGCCACCGTGCTCTTGCAATGGGCCGCCGGCGGGTTGTTATTCCTATGGGTCACCACTCGTCGTCGAGAAATCGGTGTCGGTTACGGCTGGCTGCTGCGATCTATTTTCGGCGTGATTGCGGTCGGCGCGGCCGTCGTCGGCTTTCGAACACGCACAGTGCCGGTTCGCGAGGTGGCTTCGATTCTCACCGCCGCGGCGGCCGCAGCCGCGCTGGTGGTATCGATTGTGCGCCGCTCCGACGCCACCAAGTTCCCAACGATGCTCGATCTGATCGCGCCGCTGATCGCGGCGGTCGGGTTGGTGGCGGGCGCACTCGACGCGGCCGAAGGCGGCTCCAGCGTCACGGTCTCGGTGTTGCGAACACTCATCGGCGCGGCGTTTCTCGGCGCGGTCACCGATGCGATGCTGCTCGGCCACTGGTACCTCGTCCAGCCCGGTTTACCGCGTCGCCACCTCAACGAGTTGGTGCGTGCCGTCGGCTTCGTATGGCCCGCGGAAGTGGTCGCGCTAATGCTGCCAACGGGCATGTTCTCGGTGTGGTCCGGCGCTGTCGACGACGGCTGGCACGGCCAGTTGGGATGGTTCTGGGCGGCATCCGCCGTCGCCACCATTGTGCTGGTCTTCGTGACTCGGGCCGCGTTGCGTGAGCGCTATTACTCAGCCGTGATGGCGGCCACAGGTCTGCTGTATCTGGCGATCCTCACTGGGTTTGGTACGGATCTCGTGGCTCGGGCGGTCCTGGCGGGGTAGTTTTTAAGGCATGCCCAGACCAGTGTGGAGCGGAACAATCAGTTTCGGGCTCGTCGCCATCCCCATCAAGCTGTACAACGGCGTGAGCAAGAAGAGCGTGTCGTTCAATCAACTCGACGATCGCACCATGACTCGCATCAAGTTGCGCAAAGTGTCGTCCGAGACCGGCGAAGAGGTCCCCGACGAGCACATCGTCAAGGGATACGAGATCTCCAAGGGGCGCTACGTCGTGGTCGACCCCGACGAACTCGAGCCGTTCATTCCAAGCGCGACGAAGAGCATCGACCTGGAAGAGTTCGTCGACCTCGACGAGATCGATCCGGTCTATTTCGACTCGGCGTACATCGTCGCTCCCGACAAGACACCGAAGCCATACGCGCTGCTCGCACGCGCGATGGAGAAGGCCGGCAAGGTCGGCCTTTGCCGTTTCGTGATGCGAAACAAGCAATACGTCGCTGCACTGCGCCCCGTCGACGGGCATTTGATGATGAGCACAATGGTGTTCGCCGACGAGGTCAATGAGCCGTCATCTGTCGAAGAACTCGCCGAACTCGATGACGTGAAAGTCAGCGACAAGGAAGTGCTGATGGCCGAGGCGTTGGTCGATTCGTTGTCGGCCGAGTTCGAGCCGAACAAGTATCACGACGAATATCGCGAGCAGGTACTCGATCTCATCGAACGCAAGGCAGCCGGCGAGGTGTTCGAGATGCCGGCCGCAGCCACTACATCAGCGCCGGCGGTCGTCGACCTGATGGCCGCGCTCGAAGCAAGCGTGAAGGCTGCCAAGAACGCGCGCTCGCGGCATCCGGCCGGTGGTCCCGAGGCCGTGGAGGTCGACGCTGCGCCCAAGCGCGTGCGCAAATCGGCTTAGTCCGCGGTGGCCGAGTCGAGCAGTAAACGGACGACCGTCAAGGTCGGCGAACGCGAGCTGAGTGTCAGCAATCTCGACAAGGCGCTGTACCCGGCGACCGGTACGACCAAAGCGGAGATCATCGAGTACTACGCGAAGATTGCGCCGGTGATGGTCCCGCATCTCACCGGTCGGTGCATCACGTTGAAGCGTTTCCCCGATGGCGTGGAGAAGGAAGGCTTCTTCGAGAAGCGTTGCCCGAAGCATCGACCCGAGTGGCTCGGCACAGCTGTCGGGCCTGGTGACCGCGGGGGTGACATCGGGTACTGCCGAATGGACGAACCAGCCTCACTGGTGTGGGCAGCGAATATGGCCGCGCTCGAGCTGCATGTGCCGATGGCGTTGGCCGAAGATCTGGAGACGCCGCGTGCTGTCGTCTTCGACTTCGACCCTGGCCCGCCAGCCGCAATGAAAGCGTGTTGCGAGATCGCGCTGCTGGTGCGCGAAGTGCTCGCGTCGGTCAACCTGCAGGGATTCGCGAAGACCTCCGGGTCGAAGGGGTTGCAGCTGTACGTACCGCTGAACACACCGTGCACGCATCAGCAGGCCGCCGACTTCGCGCTGGCAGCTGGTCAGCTATTGGAACACCAACATCGGGAGCGGGTCACTACGACGATGGCCAAGGCCGTGCGGCCCGGGACAATCTTCGTCGACTGGAGCCAGAACGCCCGCTTCAAGACAACGATCGGTGTGTACTCGATGCGCGCGCGGCCGGAACCGACATGCAGTACCCCCGTGACGTGGGCAGAAGTCGAGGAGTGCGCGAACGGCGGACCGGAGTTGCGCTTCTTATGGAGCGACGTCTTGCAACGGGTCGATCAGCACGGTGATCTGTTCGAACCGGTTTTGACGCTGGTACAAACGCTGCCGGGCGGTACGTGATGGCTGATACCCCCGAGGATCTCGACCCCGTCGTACCGCGACTCTCCACGCTGCTGCTCAGCGACTACGCGCAGGTGCGCGATCGACTGCTGTTCGTCAGCTCGGGCGGCATCAGTCGCGTTGTGCAACCCAACTTCCCGGCCCACCCGCGCATCCACCTCGCGATGGTGGTGCATTTGCCAGTGGGCACGCTTGGTAAGTCGCATCGCGTGTTGATCAAGTTGAAGTACCCCGACCATGCGGCGGTGATCGCGCAGATCGAGATCAAAATCAACCTCGACCAAGTCGCGGGAGCAAACCCCGGCGAGGGGATCAACGTGCCGCAGGCGATCGACCTCGCGCCGGTGGTATTCCCGCACCCCGGTCAGGTCGACGTGCAAGTCTCCATCGACGACGAGCCCGCCGGCGATCTGACCTTCTGGATGTTGCAGAACAAGCCAGCCGAGTAGCAGTCACCAGCAATCACCCAATCGATGTTCGCAAACAATCGGTGAAGTGACATCGACATCGCCGGAGCGTTCGGTGCGGTATGCCATGATGCCGTCGTCTTCGTCTTCCGTGCGTTCTCGCCGACCATCCGCGTGAATTGTCCAGGTCGGGCCGTGCCATCTCTCCCACCCGAGCCGCTCATAGAACTGAAACTCGCCGGTCGACAGCATGCCAAGCTCGAATCGGTCGCCAATGACTCCGTTGATTGCGACTATCACAGCCGAGCCGAGACCTTGCCTGTGTAGCGCGGGTGTGACGCCAGCGCCTTCGACGTAGCCGACGTGAACCTGGCGCGTTCCGACGGTGATGGTTCGCGGGACGACCGACGCATGTGCAAGCACTTGCTCGCCGTCCAGGATCATCGCGTGCGTGCCGCCCAGCGAATGGTTCCAATCGTCGTCGCTGAACCTTCCGTCGAACGCTTCGTCGAGCATGCGACGGATCGCGCTCACGCGTTCGGCCGACACTTCCGCCGCTTCCATCAGTACGACGGCTGTCACAACTGTCGGACTCTCCGGGATGCGAACGCACCGAGCAACGCAAGAGCGCCGGCCAGTGCAAAGTTCGTACCGAGAGCACCGGCCAGCGACCACGACGTGCGGTCGGCGAACGCGACTGTCGCGCCTCCGATCCCACCCATCAGCGAGAATCCCACAGCGTCGGCGAGAGCGATCTGACTACTGACTTCACCTTCGCGTCCCTCGACTGCGTGCGACATGGCCGCCACGGTCGCCGGGTTCCACAGCAGACCCATACCTAACCCGCCGACGGACCAGGCAAAGAAGGTCGCAATCATCGGCCACCCCGACCACAACACCGGCGCGACTAAGGCGAGGCCAAGGAACATCACGAGAAAACCGGTGCGCATCGCGGCTCCAGGGTTGGCTGGTGGTCGGCGCGCGCGAATCCATTGGCCAGTGGTCCAACTGAGCGCGGCGCCGATGATGACGAATCCCTGCACCAATGGACGTTGTCCATGAATTCGGGCGGCAGCTAGCGGGATGAAGCTGTCGGCGCCGAGAAACGTCGCGGTCGCGAGAATGCGACACGCAACGACCGCGGGAAATCCGAGTCGAGCACGCAAGACGCCCGCCGGGAAGAGACGACGCAGTGCCGGGAACGCGAGAACAGCTCCGAGCACACTCGACGCCAAGGCAACGAGCAGGTTCTCGAATCGCACGCCGGTCACCAATAGTCCGATTCCTGCCGCCGCCACAACTGCGGTGGGTATTCGGCTCCGCTTCCTGACCTCAAGGTCGCGCTCGAGTAGCTGAGGCTGGAATCTCATCATCGGGCCGATCGCCAGGGCGCCAACCGCCAACGCGAATGGAATGAGGCCGAGAAAAACCCACTCCCACCCGAAGGTGTCTGTCACCCAGCCGGAAAGAGCAGGCGCAAACAAGCTGGGCAGTACCCAGCCAGCTGAGAGGTATGCGTACATCATCGGCTGGCGATCGTGTGGGAAGGCCCGTTTCACCAATGAGTACGCGATCGGCGCGAAGCCGCCCGTGCCTGCGCCTTGCAATGCTCTACCCACCACAACCCACACCATCGACGGTGCGATCGCGGCAACCACCAAACCGGCGATAAGTGTCGTGATACACAGCACGAACGGCAAGGCCGGACCGCGTCGATCGGTCACTTCGCCGGTCGTCACGAGTGCCACCAGATTGGCAAGCGTGTAGATGGCCAGCGTCACGCCATACAGCGAGTCGCCGCCGAGTTCGTCGGTGATGGTCGGTAGCGCTGTGATCACCGAAGTGACCTCGAACGCGACAAGCATCACGGCCATGACCATTCCGGCTGCGAGGCGGCGCTGCTGCGCAGTGAATGGAGTGCGGGTAAGTGTCTCTGTCACACCGGTGCGCTCGGCGCGACCAGCGGCCATGGCCGGTTGCGTTCGACAGTGAGTGCGATGTCGAGTAACAACTGCTCGCTGAAGTGGCGGCCGACGACCTGCATGCCGATCGGTAGTCCATCGAGCGTGCCCGCAGGAATCGAGATGGCGGGGTTGCCATGCAGATTCGCCGGGAACGTCAGTCGTCCGTTGTTACCTGGTCCCGCCTCGACGCCGCCGAAGACACTCGGCAACGGACCGTCGGCGGCGAACGCGACGTCGGGGTTGCTGGCCGTGATCACGAAGTCAACACCGTCGACAGGATCGAGGACCCGTGCCATCGCTTCGTTCAACTCGGTGCGACGGCGTTCGATCTTGGCGCGCGCGGCGGAATCGTATTTGCCGACCGCTTGTTCCATGCCGAATCGGATCTCGGGGGTCAGATCGTCGGCGCACTCCGGCCATACATCAGCGAGTTGTGCCTCGATGCCAAGGTTGCCGCTGAGCGCCCACGCTGCACCCATGCGTGGCAGTGTCGTGTCGAATCCGTCGACGCGCTTCATACCCACATCGGCGATCAGTTGAGCGCCAGCTGCTTCCAGCTGTTCCCACATCATCGGTGAGACGACCGCGTTGCCCCACGTCGGGTCGAGCACAACGCGCGCGCCGCGCAGTGAATCGATGTGACTGCCGAGCCCGGCCTCCCAGCCGCTCACGTTCGGCAGGCTGAGTGGATCGCGCGCGTCGAAGCCGTTGCACACGTCGAACCAACGAGCCGTATCGCGCACCGAACGAGACAGACACCCGACGGTGACGGTGAGGTTGCCGTACTTCGCCCACGGCCCGAGCGGAATGCGACCGATCGTTGCCTTCAGCCCGACGAGTCCGGTGAAGCCGGCGGGAATTCGCAGGCTGCCGCCACCATCGCCACCGGTCGCGAGCGTGACCAAGCCACCTGCAACTGCTGCGGCCGTGCCACCGCTGCTGCCACCCGGTGTGCGGCCGAGCTGCCACGGGTTGTGCGTGGTGCCGTGCAACTTGGTGCGAGTCACGTTGACGCCGCCGAATTCGCTGGCAGTGGTTTGGCCAACCAACACGGCACCGCCGATGTCGCGTGCTCGCGCGACGTTGGTGCTGGTGTACGTCGCGATCTGATCCTTCAACGGCACCGACGCGTGCGTGTCGGGCCAGCCATCGACCTGGTCGAGTTCTTTCACACCGATGGGCACGCCACCGAACGGTTTGTCGATGTCTGCGGCGACCGCGGCAGCCTCGGCTTGCTCGCGAGCGAGAAAGCAAAACGCGTTGAGCTTGCTCGCTTCAATCGCGATGTACGTCGCCTGCAATTCCTCGGCCGGCGATCGGCGGCCCGCACGAAACTCTTCGACGAGCGAGCAGGCATCACCCTGCCATGGCGTATCCCCCATACGGCCACAGTACCGCTGAGCGATCGGAGAACTTCTACGCTCCACGAGCATGCAAACACGCGCAGGAATGCCAGTCCGCCCAGGTATGACGGTGCCGTTGCCCGGCCCCCTGCACACTCACCGCGAGAAACTCGCCGAGCTGGCCGACCTCGGTTACACCGACATCTGGTCGGCAGAGAGCGACGGCGCCGATGGATTCACGCCGCTGGCGCTGGCGGCGGCGTGGGAGCCGCGCCTGCGACTGGGCACGGCGATCATTCCGGCCTACACGCGTTCGCCGGCGTGTTTCGCACAATGTGTGGCATCGCTGGCCGATGCGGCGCCGGGCCGTTTCGCGATCGGCATCGGCAGCAGCAGTGACGTCATCGTGCAACGGTGGAACGGTATTCCGTTCGTCGACCCGTACAAGAAGGTGCGCGACGTCGTTCGGTTTCTACGCGATGCATTCACGGGCGAGAAGGTCTCGAAGACGTACGACACGTTCAGCGTCGATGGCTTCCGCCTTGGCGTGCGACCGGAACAGCAACCTCCGATCCTGATTGCTGCGTTACGGGAGGGCATGTTGAAACTTGCCGCCCGCGAAGCCGACGGCGCGATCATCAACTGGCTCAGCCCGGATGACGTGCCGCAGGTGACGGCTGTTGTGCGCGGCGCGGCTCGGGGAGTGGACAAGGAGATCGTTGCGCGCATCTTCTGTTGCCCGAGCGAGAACGCGGAAGTGGTGCGTGCGGGTGCGCGCTTCGCGATCGCGGCGTACATGAACGTGCCGGTGTACGCCGAGTTCCAGAAATGGGTCGGCCGCGGTCCGCTGTTGCAACCCATGTGGGATGCCTGGAAGGCAGGCGATCGTAAAGCGGCGCTCGCCGCGATTCCCGATGAAGCTGTGGATCAGCTAGTGGTACACGGTTCGCCTGCACATTGCCGTGCCACGATCGCTCGCTACTTCGAGAATGGGGTTACCACTAGCTCGCTAGCGATTCTTCCGCTCGACCCTGAGCTGAAGCACGGCGATGCCGTGCGTGCGCTGGCACCGGTAGTTAACGACTAGGCGCCGGTTGATGTTCAGGTCACGGTGTCAGGCGGCGCGGCGTTCCGCGAGTGCCGCCAGTTGCGCCTTGATAGCGGCAACGTGCGCGAGCCCGCGCTCGCGAGTGCGCTGATCGAGGCGGAACTGCAGCGGGGGATCGCTGACCGTCAGCAGCTTGAGCTGCTCGGGTGTTGTAGGGGTCGTGGTGGGGGTGTCGGTATCGGTAACCATGCGAGCATCGTCGCAAAGGGGTGTGACATGGTTCTGGCTAGAACCCCGTCAGGAACCGGTATGCCGTCAAATCGAGGCTGTTCACATAGAGCATGCTGCCCACCACGCAGACGGCACCGACCACGACGGGCACCACATAGCCGGCCCACTCCGGCACGCGATGCCACCGGGGCGCGAGCATCACAAATCCGCAGATGCCACCAGCCACAAGGCCACCGAGATGGCCGCCGATCGAGATGCCGCTGATGCTGAATGTGATCACCAGGTTCAGCATCAGCGCGGTACCGATGCCGGTATTGAAGATGTTGACCCCGCGACGGTGCAGACCGACGGCGGCGGCGCCGAGCAGACCGAACACCGCTCCACTCGCACCGGCTGTCAGGCTGGGGCGGTCTCCCTCCACCAGAAGGGCACCCAGCGATCCTCCGAGCAGCGACGCGAAGTAGAGCAGCGCGAACTGCACGTGAGGGATGGCCCGCTCGACCATCTGCCCCAACTGGTAGAGAGCGAACATGTTGAACGCGAGATGCAGGAACCCGAAGTGAACGAATCCAGACGTCACGAGGCGGTACCACTCGTGGTCGTACTTGAGGAACGGCGCAAATAAATCGAGATCGACATGCGCCTGGGTGATGTCGCCGCTTCCGGCCGCACCGCTGTCTGCGATCATCATCCACAAGAACACGCCGATGTTGATGGCCATCAAACCCGAAGTCACCGGTGTCAGTTGGCGCGCGTTCCAAATCTGTGCGCGTGACTTGATGTCGGGACGAGCGGCCTTGGCGCAATCGAGGCAGTGCGAACCGACCGTCGCCTGCACAAGGCAATCACTGCACGCCGACTTGCCGCAGCGTGTGCACCTGCGACCGGTCTCGCGATCGGGATGACGGTAACAATGCTCAACCGTGGGCGGAACGGGTAGCGACACGGCGTCAGGCTAGCGAACCGCGCTCAGAGGATTGCGTCGAGTGCGAACGCGACGACCAGCATGATCACGATCAAGCCGTTGTAGACCGAGTGCGCCGTCGCCGATTCTATGAGAGCTTCGTCCTGCACTCCCGTCGCCTTGAATCGACGGAGGTACACCGACATGAAGTATGCGCCACCGATCGAGAGCGCGAGCGCGGCTCCGATCGGGATCCCGATGAGAGCGTGGACCAATCCGAATTGCACCGTCTTGAAGACGCGCCGGCCCGTCGACCAGTGCTCGGCTCCTGCGCGAAAGGCGCGTTCCTCTGCGAAGGCGAACAGCGGAAGCGCGGGAAACAGCAGGCCCATGAACAGCAGCGGAATCAGCCATTCCCACACCGTGCCGACGGTGGAGTCGGAGGATGCGAAAACCGGGTTTCCTTCTCCACCGAGCGCCGACCACCAGCCCCACAAAAGTCCAGGGATCGCGATGAGGGCGGTCGCCACGCCAACGACAATCGCGAGCAGGAATGGCACCGGCCAGATGTGTCGCCAGCCGATGTTGTGCACCACACGACTGACGAGAGTGCGGCCTCGGCCGGTTCGCGAAATGCGCAGTCCGCCAACCAAACGGAGTCCGACAAACGCGAGCACGAGAAACGTGACGACGTTTGTGAGCTGGTGATCCACCCGACGTCAGAACACGGTGCCGAAGATGTCGGCCGTCGTGGGATCGCCCAGCAGGTGCCCTTGCACCAAATCGCAGCCAATCGTACGCAACCGTCGCAGTTGATCGTCGGAGGTGACCCACTCTGCGAGCACCTGCATGTCGAGTGCATGCGCGAGCTGCACGATTGCTCGCACAATGGGGTCGTCGTCGCCAGCGGTGCCCAATGTGCGAGCTATCGATCCGTCGAGCTTCAGTACGTCGGCTTCGCACGTGCGTAGCGCCGTCAGCGATGACACACCGGTTCCAAATCCATCGAGCGCCAGTTGTACGCCAACGCGACGAAGCGCCTGCAGCGACCGGATTGTCCCTGGCTGACCATCGGTGAGTGTCTGCTCGTCGAAGCCCAGCGTCAGCTGGTGCGGGTTCATCTCGATCAGCCGCACGGTTGACAGCACGCGCTCGACGAATGTTCCCTCGGCCAATTGGCGCGCGGCCACGTTGATGTGCATGCTGAAGCCACGGTCGATCAGGCCAGAGTCGAGCCAGGTTCGCGTATCGCGACATGCCTGCGTGATCATCCACTCGCCGATCGGCACGATGATGCCCGACTCCTCAGCGACGTGCATGAACTGCGCCGGCAACATTGTGCCGCGCTCGGGATGATGCCACCGGAGCATGGCCTCGGCACCGGCGACTCGGCCGCTGTGTGTCGAGATGATCGGCTGGTATGCGATTTGCAATTGCCCGGCAGCGAGAGCCTTTTCCAAGTCGCCCGACAATTCCTTGTGGTGGCGCGACTCGGCGCGCATTGCATCGGTATAGAGCTCGCTACGTGAACGCCCGCGACGCTTCGCCTGGTACATGGCGATGTCGGCATTGCGAAGTAACTCGTTGGCCGCCTCGTGGCTGCTGACGCCGGCCATGTGTTGCGACATTGCGAGCGCCACACCGGTGCTGACCGAGAGCTCGACTTCGACGCCGTGCACCATGATGCGACCGCTGAGTTCGTGTCGAATGCGCTCGGCGAGATCGATTGCGGTGTGTTCGTCGATGTTGCCGTCGCACAGCACGACGAACTCGTCGCCGCCGATTCGGGCAACGACGTCGGATGGCCGCGTGGCCTGGGCGATTCGATGCGCCACCTGCGCGAGCAATGCGTCGCCGATTTCGTGTCCGACGGTGTCGTTGACATCCTTCAGGCGATCGACATCCATGAACAAGATGGCGACGTTCTCGCGAGTGCCGCGAATGCGGTCGAGCGCCTCGGCGGCCGTGCGCAATAGCAGCAGTCGGTTGGGGAGTCCGGTGAGCGGGTCGTGGTTTGCCTGGCGGATGAGTTCGCTTTGGAGATGTTTGGTCGAAGTCACGTCGCGCGCGACCCCACCCCAGTACTCGATCGTGCCGTCGGCTGCGCGTTGCAGCAACACTTCAATATCGAGTGTGCGCTCCATGCCGTCGGCACCGTGGAACCCGACCTCGCCGGTCCATGACGAGGACGTGGTTCCCGCCATCACTTCCCGTGGCACCTGATCGCGGATGGCCTGGAGTAGCCCGCGTGCCATCGGGTCGCGCACAAGGTCGACCTCATCGACGACGCCGAACAGGTTGCGCGCGGCTTGGTTGGTGTACACAGGCGCGCCGTTGCGATCGATGACCAGCACGGCCTCGTCGGATGCGCCGACAACTGCGACCATCCGATCGAGCAATTGGCGGCGAATGATGATGTCGGTGTGGTCGAGCGCTGTTCCCGCGTAACTCGTCGCCCGCCCGAACGTATCGAGTTCGGGATACGCATCGATGCGCACCCACGTCATGCGCCCTTCGCCCTGCCACACGCGGAATTCGAGTGTCACTGTTGAGTCGCCGGCTTCGACGCCACGACGCCATGCGAGTTCGGCGCTTGCCCGATCGCCAGGGTGTGCGCTCGCCCACGGTGGCAAGCCGACACTGCTCGTGATAGTGCCCTGCACGAGCGCGCCAAATGCCGCGTTGGCCGCGGTGACGCGGCCGCCTCGGTCGGCCTGAAAAAGGCCAACCGGCAGCTGGGGAAGCACCTCGTCGATGTCCGCCATCCTTACGGGGGGTTTATCCTTCAGCAGCATCTATCGGTCACCCCTCTCCTCGGCTGAAGGTGCCCGTGACCTCGGCTGTTGCAGCCTCCGCCGTGACAATGCTGGAGAACAATTCGTCACCCGGAACGCCATCGAGTAGCCCGGTCGTGGCGGCTAGATAGTGCACGGTAATGAGATAGAGATGTTCTTCGCCTGCCGGCGGGCAAGGACCGGTGTAGCCGACGTCGCCAACACCGTTCGTCGCTTCGTACGCGCCGATCGGAGCAGTTCCTTCGTCTAGCGAAACTGTGTTGGGCGAGATGCCGGCGATGATCCAATGCACAAAGGTCGGTGCGTCGAGGTCCTCGAGCGTGATCGCAATCTCGACGGTGCCAAGCGGCGCGGGTGTCCACGACAGTGCAGGCGCAACATTGAGACCTTCGCATGTGTATCGAGCGTCCATCGCGGCACCATCCTCCCACGGAGCTGTCACGACGTCGGTCTCTTCGATCGGTGGAAACGTCTGGTCGGTGTCTTCAGGTGCCACCGTGTCGAACCCTTGGTCGTCGGTGTCGGGCGTTCTCGTCGTAGAGATGGAAACGCTACTGAATCCCGGTGGCGGGTCTCGAAGCGTGCGCCCGTCGTGACGGCAACTCGACACGACGACGACCACGGCGAGCGCTGTGGCCAAAATCACGATCCGACGCATTCGCCCAGCCTACGCGTCGGGGGTGGAACGGGCGGTGCGCGGTATCGTGCTGGTCGTGCAAATTCCGGTGCAAGTCCCCGCGGATGCTCAACAGCCCGACGCCCTGTGTGTAATGACCGTGCACGCCCATCCCGACGACGAAGCGTCGAAGGGCGCGCCGACCATCGCCAAGTACCACGCCGCGGGCGTTCGCGCTGTCTTGGTGTGCTGTACGGGTGGCGAGGAGGGCGATTTGCAGAATCCTCGCCTGCGCGAGCCCGGCCAGCCGTTCCACGACCTGACGCCCGAGCAAGAAAAGAAGTTGATGGCCGAACTGCGGCCGCACGAACTTGCTCGTTCTGCAGAGATCATCGGCTACGACGAGGTCGTGATGCTCGGTTATCGCGATTCGGGCATGCTCGACAGCGAGGCCAACAACAACCCCGACTGCTTTCACATGGCTCCGCTCGATGAAGCGGTCGGCCGTTTGGTGGCGATCATCCGGCGCACGCGGCCGCAAGTGATCATCACCTATGGCGACGAACAGAGCGGCTACCCGCATCCCGATCACGTGAAGGTGCACGACATTTCTGGCCCCGCATTCGATCGCGCCGGCGATCCGGCGTGGTATCCCGAACTCGGTACTCCCTGGCAGCCGCAAAAGATGTACTACACGATCTGGTCGAAGGCGCGACTGACTGCTGTCCACGAAGGGCTGCTGAAGCATCGTGGTGAGTCGCCGTTCGACAAGGACTGGTTCGACCGGCCGAACAACGACGACCGCATCACCACTCGCATCGACGTCGCCGACTTTTTGGGGGCACGGAGTGGAGCGCTGCGCGCGCACGCCACGCAAGTCGACGCCGACGAAGCGTTCTGGTTCGGCCTCAGCGACGAACAGTTGGGCGAGATCTGGCCGTGGGAAGAATGGGTACTCGCTCGCTCGCTCGTCGACACGCCGATGACCGACGAACGCGAGAACGACATCTTTGCCGGGGTGCACGTTGCCGCAGACGGGATCGCCGCGCGTTGAACGTGCAATACCGCGTCGCCTTCGGCAAGAACGACGAAGCAGTCGATGGTGCCGATGATGCCGCTCTTGTCGTCACCATTGCAGCTGCCGATGCCGGGCTGGTGCCGGCCGTCGCTTTCATGCAGGGGAAGTTGAAGAACACCGGTCCCACCGGTCTGTTGCTGCAAGTACTGCGTGATGGCAGCGCGGCGGCGGCGATCAGCCGGCTCGCATCGCGTCCCTGAGCGAGCGAAAGCCGATCGGCGTCGCGCCCGA
This sequence comes from Ilumatobacteraceae bacterium, assembly GCA_025451395.1. Taxonomy (GTDB): domain Bacteria; phylum Actinomycetota; class Acidimicrobiia; order Acidimicrobiales; family Ilumatobacteraceae; genus UBA668. The sequence continues at coordinate 8,854 of JANWKM010000168.1, read as the reverse complement.
GTCTTCGATCAGCGTGCGCAACGTGCTGTCGGCGGTGATCAGGTCGTAGTCGTCGATGTACAGCGGCGCAGCATCGGTGAGTGCGCGCACCTCCGGCGTGTCGATGACCGGCTGCACGTGGATCTCGGTGATACCGGGCTGGAGTTTTCTGATGGCGTCGTACACACGCTCACGACTGCCGGCGCGCCAATCGTGATCGAAGTGATCTGGGAACGCGATTCCCTCGTCGGCGGCGAGTTGTCGGAAAGGGAAGCCCGCCTGTTCCGCGGTAATCGTCGATGGCAGCCTGATCGGCAGGCGGAACTCGACGGCAAGCTCGAGGTAGATGTCGAAGAATTCCGGCCGCAGTGTGATCGCCGACAGGTGCGGCGCAAGATGCGTCACGTCCAGTCCCCACGCGATGGCGCGCTCGATCTGTGCTCTGCACTCGCGCAACACTTCGGCGGGATCGGCATGGTTCCAGAGGTCGTCGAGTTCACGCGGAAAACCACCTTCGCCTGACAACAGCGATGGTGCGTGAGTGATAGGGCCGAAGCGATACGACTCGTATTCGCAGTTCAGCGTCACGTGCACACCGATGTCGTCGGTTGGCAGGCAACGCCGAGCCGCGTCGCGCGCCCACGGTGCTGGCACCATCAAGCTGGCGCAGGTCGCGACCCCGTGATGCAGCGCGTCGAGCACACCCTCGTTGGCCGCGTGGCAGCTGCCGAGATCGTCGCACGAGATGATGACGAGGCGTGCGTCGGACCGATGACCAAGGCGTTCGGCAAGCGTGCTCATCGAGGCGACGTTACCCGTTGCATTGCGCCCACAGCCCGAGGTCGGCGGCTTCGGCTGCGCGGGCAGCATCGACGAACTCGGAACTGTGAGCGACGTTGGGTGGAATAGTGAGCGGTTGTGCGAAGCCCTGCCGTACAAGTTCGAGGTTGACAAATGTTCCCGTGTCCACACGGTAGGCATATGCCAGGAGCCGTCCGTAGATGTCGCGCGCCTCAACGTCGCGTTCCAGGTACACCGGGGTGCCCTCGGGAAGCAGCGATTGTGTGAAAGCCGTGGCTTCCAGTCCGAAACACTGAATCGGCGTGTTCTCCTTCTTGGTTTCGGGAGTGTCGATGCCGATCAGTCGCACGCGTTCGTTGACGCCGTCGATGATCATGTCGACTGTGTCACCGTCGACGACATAGTCGACCGACGCGTTCGCCGTCAGTCCAGTCGCGGACAACTTTGCTTCTGTGCGCGGCGCGTTCGAACAAGCGGCGAGAAATGTCGCCAACATCGCCGCCAGAACGCACCGTCGCATCTGGCCGTTCTATCTGGCAACTACGGTTATGGCTTGAGGTGCTGAGCGAAGAAGTCGAGAATGATCTCGGCTCGCTGGCGCCGATGCACCGGTGAACCACTGCGCGAGAGCTCGTGACTCTCGCCCGGGAAGCGGTAGAACGTCACGTCTTTGTTGAGCAGGCGCATGGCGACGAACAGTTCCTCGGCCTGACTGATGGGACAGCGGAAGTCTTGCTCGCTGTGAATCAGCAGCATCGGGCACTTGATGTCGCGCACGTAACGAATCGGCGACATGCGCACGTACTCGTCGGGGTCGTCGAGGTGCGTCAATCCGTGCTCGACGCGGAAGACGGTCGCGATGTCGCTGGTGAACTCCTCGGTCAGCAAGTTGTTGACGGAGCGCTCGCTGCAGATCGCCTTGAAGCGGTCGCTGTGCAGGCCGGCGAGCATTGTGGCCATGTAGCCGCCGTAGCTTCCACCCTGCATGCCCACCCGGCTGCGGTCGCAGAACGGATAGCGCTCGAGTGCGCCGTCAAGCACCGCCATCACGTCGTCGAGGTCGACACTGCCCCAGCCTTTGCCCGGCACGCGCGGATGGTTAGGGCCGAGGATCGATTGTCCCCAGGCCTGTTCGCGCCCACTGCCACCGCGCGGGTTGCTCATCAGCACGACGAATCCGGCGGCAACCTGGAACTGTGCCTCGTCGAAGAAGGTTTCGCCGTACTGCGTGTGCGGGCCACCGTGCACGTTCAGCACCACTGGGTACTTGCGTGAGGCATCGAACCCTGCCGGGCGCATGATCCAGGCGTCGATCTCACCGCTGCCATCGGTGCACGGAACCGCGAATCGTTCCCACTGTTGCGGCTCGACGGCACTGCGGTAGTTGTCGGCGAAGTTTGTAAGTCGGCGCGGCTTTCCTTTGCCCTCGACGGAAAGAGTGAACACGTCGGCGAGCTCGTCGACAGCACCCGCGCAGTACGCGACCATGCCGCCGGCCGCATCGAAGGACTTGACCGTGACCGCGCCGCTGGTGACGGCTTCCGGTGCTCGTCCGTCGGTGTGTACGCGGAAGATGTGGGTCTGACCGCGATCTTCGGCGGTGCACAGAAGAGTCTTGTCGTCGATCCAGCGGGGCCGTTGCGACCCAGCGGTTGTGTCGAAGGTGCGATCGAGTTTGTTGCTGATCCAGGTGTGGGCCCCGCCAGTTGCGGGCACGATGCCGATGTGCACGTTTTGCGGATAGGTGTCGGGGTTGTCGGCACCCATGAACGCAAGCTGGTCGCCCTTCGGTGATGGAGATGGCAGCGAGTAGCTCCCTGTTTGCTTCGTCAACGCGCGGGTTTCGCCATCGAGTGGCACGATGAACAGATCGGAGGCAAGGTCGCGGTCCCAGGTCTCATGGCGGGCCGATGAGGTCGCGATACCCGACGAATCGGGCAACCACGCGAGTCCATCGTGTTGGAACTCGCCTGGCGTCAGGTTGCGAGGTGCACCCGTTCCATCGGCGGCGACGATGTAGACATGCGACGGCCGATCGAAGACCCAGTCCTCGTCGTTGAGGCGGGTGAAAAAGCGTTCGATCTTGCGTGGTGCGCGCCAACTGTCGTCCTCGGCGTCGTAACGCTCGTGCGGAGTACGGCTAACGAAGGCAATCCAGCGTCCGTCGGGGCTGAACATCAAATTGCCAAGCCCGTCCTTCATCGTGGCGATCGTGCGCGTTTCCCCAGCTCGGCGCGTCGGCATGACGTGCAGCGTGGCTTCACCTTTCTTCTCACTGCGTCGGGAGGTAAAGGCGAGCGAGGCACCGTCGGGGCTCCACGTCGGGTTGCCATCGTGTTCGCCACCGGTGAGCGGACGAGGCGGATCGTCGCCATCGGTGTCGGCGAGCCATATCTGAGAGAAGTACTTGTTCTTCGCCATGTCGACCCGTGTAACGACGAAGGCCACCTTCTTACCGTTGGGCGACACCGCTGGGCTGGATGCCTGCACAAGATTGCCGACGATCTTGTCGGCGATGGCAGCATGGCGGCTGAGCGGCGGAGTTGCAGGCGTTGCGGACGGTGCAGATTCTGCAGAAGTGGCTGGCGACATGGCGAAAGACGGTAGCCGCAAACTCGCCGCCTTGTGGCAGCATCCCAACTATGGAACACAACGATCATCTTGTGGCGCTTGCTCGCGACGGCACCGCTTTCGCCGAAGCGTGCGACGCCGCCGGGCTGGAGGCGGCTGTGGACTCCTGTCCGGGCTGGTCGGTCGCCGATCTCGTGTGGCACCTCACTGAGGTCCATCAGTTCTGGCGCACCATCGTCGGCGAGCGGCGCTCGACGTGGGAGGGGCTGCAGCGACCGGCACGACCGAGCGACAGGGTGCTGTTGGACGAGTATCGCTTGGGTTTCAACGACACGCTGACCGTGCTGTCGGCCGCCGATCCTGAGCAGTCGAACTGGACCTGGTCGACGGATCACACGGCGGGTTTCGTGATCCGTCGTATGGCACAAGAGACCGCAGTGCATCGTTGGGACGCCGAGACAGCCGCTGGCCGCGACAACGCGATCGAGGCAGAGCTTGCCAGCGACGGCATCGACGAGTTCCTCGCGCACATGATTGGTGACGTGGTCGCCGATGCCGCGCCCCTCGGTGGGACTGTGCATCTGCACTGCACCGATGTGCCAGGGGAGTGGATGGTGCGCCCGACCGAGGCCGGTGGACTGAACGTGATTCGCGAACACGCGAAAGGCGACGCGGCGATGCGCGGAGCGGCCAGCGATTTGTTACTCGTGCTCTGGCGTCGGCGCGATCTTGCAATCCTCGACGTCCTCGGCGACGCAGAAGTTGCCAAAGGATTCGTCGCGCACACCTCCCTCGACTAACGAAACGTCGCGTTTGTTCACTGGTGCACGGATACCGTGCGGGAACGAACAAACGCGAAGAGGACAGGTGCGCGCTGTCAGGATTTGATGGTGTCCTGCGCGAGATGGCTGAGACGCGTCACGCACGCTTGTAGCTCATCGACGCGTTTGGCTATCGCTGCGTCGTCTTTTGTCTTGGATGTCAGCCAGCGCCCGAGTTCACTCGCTAGGCGCGCAGCTTCTTGCTGACGTTGTGCAGAGTCGGCATTGAGACGAGCCACTTCGCCTCTGAGATCTTTGAGCCGTTCATCGACCGCTTCCAACACCAGCCTGACCACTTGGTCGGCTCTTTCCGCGGCGGACGGATCGGTCACGATGGTCAGCTCTTCTTGCGCTTCCAGCCGCGACTTTGTTCTTGGGGTCCGCCACCCACTTGGATCTCTTCCTTCGGGTCTTCGAACAGATCGTCGACCATCTCCCAGATCTCAACTGCTGCCATGTTGTTCGACGTGTTGCCCCACGACTCTGAGGCCGCAGCCGCCACCTTGAGGTCCTTCATCGACACCGGGCCTGTTGCCAGCTTCGGAAGCGGTGAACCGTCGACCTCAGACGACACCCCGTTCGGTGATGGTTCGTTCTTCGCCACTTGCTCGGGGCTCGGTGCAAAGTTGCTGATGCTGTGCAGCGCAGCGAGCTTCGGCATTCCTCCAGCAGACGGAGTGACTTCGGGGACCGCGACTTGGGGTGTTACAACTTCGGCGGTCACCAACTCGTTCAACACTTCAAGCTCGACGACTTCCGGTTCATCGATGTCCATCGGCGCAACGATCTGCGGCACGACCTCCTCAACGACCGGCGCCGCGATCTGCATTGGGACCAGTGCAGCAATCTGTGGAACGTCAACGCTCTCCTGAACGGCAACGGCAGGAATTTCCCATCCGGGCTCGTCGTCGGCACGCGGCCACTCAGGGATCGCCAGTCGGACGGGTTCCCTCGGTGCTGGGAAGGTCGCGAGCATGGGAACGGTCAACGGCTCGGGAGTAATCGGCTCCGGAATGCCCGGCTCAACTGCTTCGGCTACGACAGGCTCGGCTACGACCTCGTGAACGACGACCGGCTCGGCTACGACCTCGTGAACGACGACCGGCTCGGCTACGACCTCGTGAACGACGACCGGCTCGTTAGCAACTACGTCCTCAACTGGTTCCTCAACGGCTGGTTCTTCAACGGCTGGCGGTGTTGGCCGAAGCCAGTGATGTATGCCGGTTGCGTGATGGCGGAGTGGGAACACCTCTGGCATTCCGACCGGGTTGTTCGCGATCGTTGCCAACAGTGTTTCGGTCGAGGAGGCGATGGTCAGCTCGACTGCGTCGCGGTCGATCGTTGCGTCGCGCTGGAACAGTCGAGCAAGTGACTCGTGGCCGCCGGCCTGCACCACGCCGCGAGCGAGCTGCAGGGTCGAGATGGCGCCGCAATTCACTAGCCGAGTTCCAACCGGTGCGTCATCCTCACGCTCAGCGAAATAGATGTGGCCGTCAACCGCGAACAGTCGTACGCGTGGGTCGAGACCGACCGCTGCCTCGCCGGTGAACCGTTCCGACCGCACAACCGCGACAAAACCCCATATGGGATCGCTGCCGCTGTATGCGTTGAGTTGGCTCTGCACCACAGCGAGAACCCTCCTGCCTTCACCTAAATGACTCGCTCGATCGTTCGGCCGACATCCGTGCCGTCCACATCGTTTTTTCGGCCCTTTCGCGCCAAACCTTGAGGAAATTCAAACGAAGTCTCAAGTCCCCAGGCCTCCGGACCGATTATTCGTGGTCAAGGTTTCGAAAAAAGACACAGAACGGAAGGGGCGGATAAATGCTTCGGCGACTCAGAATCGGCGGCAGGGTGAACATGCTCATTGCCGTGCCACTGTTGGCACTCATCGCGTTTGCCGCGCTCGGGTATGCAGCGCTGCAGCGATCGAGCACGCGCGGTGATGAGTACAAGGCACTGAAGCAGGCACAAGACCTTCGAGCAGCCGTGGTCCCGCCCCCGGCCAGCCTGCTCGAGGCCTGGGCCACCGTGAACCACATTGCCGTCATCGCCGCGACGACGGACGGCTTCTCCCCGGGTAACCGAACAGCGATCGAACGTGACTTCGTGTCCATCGCCTCGGCACAAGCACAGTTCGAATCAGCGATGAAGTACTGGAGCCAGCAGGACCTTGACCAGCGAGTTGAAATCCGGTTCCTCCAGATAGGAGGCTGGACCGGCACGCGCTTCTTCCAGGTGATCGAAGACGAGTTGAAGCCGGCAGTTGCCGACGAAGACGTTCAGCGGGTGATCGAAGTTGTCCGCTCAATGGAATGGCGCTTTGAGCTCCAGCAAACGGGCGTTGCGCGCGCGCTGGTGTGGGCCGAAGGCGAAGTGCACTTCCGTGAGGTCAACACCTCCAACTACGTCGACGAGATCATCATCTATGCGGGCTCTGGTGCGGCAGCCATTCTGCTGCTCACGTTGCTGCTGTCGGTGTTCGTACGTCGCTCGATAGTGACGCCGATCCGCATGCTTGCCGCTCGCGCGAAATCGGTTGCCAACAAAGAACTGCCGGCTGCCGTGCAACAGGTTCAGCAGCTCGCCCCCGACGCCCCCGTGCCTCACCTGCCCGGCTTCGACCTCGGTACTCGCGACGAGCTCGCCGAACTCGGTGCCAGCTTCAACTCCGTGCAGGACGCCGCGGTCGACCTCGCTGTCGAACAAGCAATGGCACGTCGCGTCGTGTCTGAGAATCTCGTCAACATCGCTCGTCGTAACCAGAACCTGCTCGGTCGCACCCTGGGCTTCATCTCGACACTCGAGCAGGGTGAGCGCGACCCAGAGTCACTCGACAACCTGTTCCGTATCGACCACCTCGCGACTCGTATGCGTCGAAACGCGCAGTCGCTACTTGTGCTCGCGGGTGCCGAACCGACACGTCTATGGGCGCCCGCAGTCGGCCTTGGTGACGTTGTGCGTGCCGCGCTTTCAGAAGTGGAGAACTACGGCCAGGTCGAACTGGCAGTCCTCGGCGACATCGGCGTGCAAGGTGCCGTCGCCAGCGAGATCGCTCACTTGCTTGCCGAACTGCTGGAGAACGCAACTAGCTTCTCGCCGCCCAACACGGCCGTCACCGTCGTTGGCCGTGCTGTTGCCGATGGTCATCAGTTGGCGATCTTCGACTACGGCCTCGGCATGACGCCAGAAGATCTCGCCGACGCGAACCGTCGACTGAACCAGGTCTCGTCGTTCGACCGCGAGAGCAACAAGATGCTTGGCTTCCAAGTGGTCTCGCGGCTGGCGGCTCGACACGGCGTGAAGGTCATGTTGACCACCACTCCTGGCGGCACCGGCGTGACCGCCATCGTGCGTCTGCCGAAGTCGATTCTGGAAGCCGTCGGAGCACCCGGTACCGCACCGGTCCCGGTTCCAATTGTCGAAGTTCCGGCGATCGCTCAGCGACTCAGCGAGCCGTTCATGGTGCAGGTTGGCCCGGCGCCAACGTCGGCTTCGTTCCACGTGCCATCGGAAATTTCGGATGAAGCGTTGTGGGCCGCGATGTCTCCAGGGACCGCGACGCAGCAGGCAACTCTGCAACCGCCGACACTCACTGTCGAGCCGGCGTTGCTCACATTGGATGGCTTGTCGAAGCGCGTGCCCGGCGCACAGCTTCCTGATCTTGGTAGCCCACAGATCGAAACGCTTCCCGTCCGGCCAGCGGACGAGGTCAGATCCACACTGACGAGTCTGCAGCGCGGCATCGACCTGGGCCGCAATAAACAACAGAACGGTGATGCGACCGACCTCTGAGTGGCGGTCTGAGAAACCATTGGAAGAAGGGAGAACGGTCTGATATGGAACTTTCCGAGAAGGCGAACAATGTCAACTGGCTGATGGTCAACTTCGTGCGCGGCACGCCGGGAGTCGATCATGCCCTCGCCGTGTCGTCCGATGGTTTGTTGATCGCGCTCAGCTCCAGCCTCGAGCGCGCCGCGGCCGACAAGCTCGCGGCAGTCATCACTGGTATGCGGTCTCTGGCTCACGGCGCCTCCGGCGAACTGGGCAAGGGTCAGATGATGCAGGTGCTCGTCGAGATGACCGACGGCTATCTGTTCGTCAGTGCCATCTCCGGTGGCTCGACGCTCGGCGTCGTAACAGCACGCAACTGCGACCTCGGGTTGGTCGGCTTCGAGATCACCCTGTTGGTCGAGCGCGTCGGCGCGCAACTCACCCCGACCCTGATTACTGAACTGAAGAACGCATTGGTCGCGGTGTGAAATGAGTGGCGCCGAGGCGGACGATCCGCACGCCCAACTTGTGCGGCCGTTCCTCGACAGGAAGCAGCCGCTGCAGCCGATGTCACCCGACGCTGACGTGCTGGGTGATGGTTCCGCCGTGCGCGCGTACACCATGACCGGCGGTCGCGCCCATTCATCGCTGCAGCTCGAGTTCGAGACGATGCTGCAGGCGACCGCCGACGGACGCGAGGCACTCACCGCCGTTCGCTTCGAGCGCGCCGACATCCTTCGCCTGTGCCAGAGCGATCCGCTGTCGGTCGCTGAACTGTCGGCACGTCTCCATGTCCCCATCGGCGTGGTTCGCGTCGTGGCGAGCGACCTGCTTGCCGAGGGTTTTCTTGAAGCATTCCATCCGAGCACGGACATCGCAGACGACGTGCTCCTGATCACAAGGTTGAT
>JANWKM010000167.1 GCA_025451395.1 Ilumatobacteraceae bacterium | reverse complement strand
GCGTCGACGATGTTCCACGGGATGCGCGGGATCTCGGGTGCCTCATAACCGTTGCCCATGAACGGCTCGCCGAGTTTGAGCTTGTTCTTGATGCCGTACAAGCCACCGGCAATCGTTCCTGCGAACGCGAAATAGCTATTGGCGTCGCTGCCTGGGATGCGGGACTCAACCCGCGTGCCGTTGCCGTGCCCAACCTTGCGGAACCCGAGCGTGCGATTGTCGAGTCCCCAACCGACGCCCGTCGGTGCCCACGACCCAAGCTGGAAGCGCTTGTAACTGTTGATCGTCGGCGCCCACAGCAGGCTGAATTCGCGAGCCGTCGCGATTTGTCCGGCGAGGTAGTACTGAAACGTCTCGCTCATGCCGTGCGGCCCGTGATGATCGTCGAACAGTGCAGTCTTGCCATCCAGCGACCACAAGCTGGAATGCACGTGACACGACGAACCCGTGTCGTGGAAGTCGTACTTCGCCATGAAGCTGACGGACCGCCCGTTGAAGTGCGCGATCTCCTTCGCGGCCAACTTGTAAATACTGTTGCGGTCCGCCATCTCCACCGCGGTCGTGTAATCGAGATTGATCTCGTGTTGCCCGCGTCCGGCCTCGCCTTTGCTGAACTCGACGGGGACGCCTGCAGCCTCGAGCCCACGACGGATCGCGCCGAGGATGTATTCGTCCTTCGTTGTCTGAAGGATGTGGTAATCCTCCAGCCACGGCGAATGCGGCTTCAAGTCGCGATAACCCTTGTCGTACGCCTCGTCGTACGTCTCGCGAAACAAATAGAACTCGATCTCGCTCGCGACCATCGGCAGAAAACCCATCGCGGCTGCGGCATCGACCTGCGCCCGCAAAATGCTGCGCGGTGCCACCTCGATCGGCCTCTCGCCATCGACATACAGCAGGTCGCACATGATCATCGCCGTCTTCTCGACCCACGGAATAACTCGCACCGTGTCCCAGTCGGCCTTGGCCAACATGTCGCCGTAGCCCTGCGCGTAGCTGGCGAACCGGTAACCCGGCACCGGGTTGTTGTCCATGTCGCAAGCGATCAGGTAATCGCAGTTCTCGGTGCCAGCGTCGGCGACGCTTTGCAGGAAGAAGCGACCCGTCGTGCGCTTACCGATAAGGCGACCCTGCAGGTCGGGGAACACCATCAGAACGGTGTCGATGTCGCCGTCTTTGATGAGCTTCTCGAGTTTGTCGCGCGTGATCGTGTGTCCAGCCATGCGACGAGACTAGACCGCCGCGGGTTAGGCCTTTTTCTTGGACGCTCTCGGTGGCTTCAGCACGCCCTTGGCGAGCGCCTCATCGAGAAAACGTTCGGCCTCTTCCGCTTTGACCTTCAACGCCGGCGCGATCTCGCTGATCAGGTTGATGCGCGCCCGGTCGTACATCGTGCGTTCCGCAGCCGACAATGAGGCGTCGCGGTTGCGGGCCGCGAGGTTGCGCACGACCTCGGCCACTTGGTACACGTCGCCACTCTTCAGCTTCTCCTGGTGATTCTTGAACCGTCGGCTCCAGTTGGAGGGCACGCGCGGATCGGGCTTGCTGAGAACCGAGACCAGGTCTTCCAGCTCCTCAGGGTTGACCGGTGGGCGCACACCAACTTCGCTGGCTTTCAGCGTTGGGACGGACAGCGTCATGTCGTTGATGACGGTGCGCAGGATCAGGTACTCCTGTGTTCCGCCGAACGCTTCCATCTTCTTGGTTCCGACCACAATGCAGGCACCGTGCTGCGGGTAGATGACGGTGTCGCCCTTCTTGAACTTCAATTTGACCTCACGCATGTTGGCTTCCAGGTCCGCAGCCGCTGGCGCGGGGACCTCTTCAGGGTAGGGCGCGAAGTGCGTTTTTACTACGTGTTATCGTCGCCACATGGACGTCCTGTACGTGGCCGCAAGCGGGTCGGCTGATCCCACGCGAGCGTCGATTCCATGGCATCTCGCCGTCAACGGTTCGCTCGCAGTCGGACAGGAAGTCGGCATCGTCCTCGCTGGCGACGCGACGGAAGTGTTGAAGAGCAGCGTCCGTGGTGGACTCGCTGGCGTCGGTGTCCCACCGATCGACGAGTTGATCATCAAGGCGCGCGACAACAAGCTGCCGATATTTGTTTGAAAGGGTTGCGCGGTGGCCCGTGGGGTCACCGATGAAGAAGTAACGGCCGTCGCGGGGTCGTTCGTCACACCACCCGACGTCGCCAAACTGTTTGCGTCCGCAGACAAGGTTGTGACTTTCTAAAGGCCGCGATTGGAGGTGCGCGTGCGGTGGACGACGCTCTCGGCGCGGTCGGCGATGGTGATGCTGCTCGTGCTCGTTGCCTGCAGCACGTCTGACGGCAGTGGCGACAGCAACCGAGGAACCGACGCGGCGGACTCGGGACCGATCATGTTCGTCGTCAGCGCCCACGACGTGGACGAGGACGGTGTTGCGGTCGACCCTGCCCTCGAGTTCGCCAACGACGATCGCCAGATTTCGATCGTTGCGCTCGTTGGCGATGTGGTGTCCGGTTCGACGCTGAAGGTTGCGTGGACATGGCTCGACGGTCCCGAAGGAGAGCAGCTGCTTTTCGAGCATGAGATAGAGGTCGCTGGCGGCGATGTCGCGTATTCAACGGGCCTCGCTGATGGCTTGCTCGCCGCCGGTGACTACCGCGCGAGTGTTTCGCTTGGCGAGTCAACGCGCGACGCGTTGTTCGCGGTCCGACCCACCGCGATCGCATTCCCCGATCTGGGCGTGGGCAATTCGCGACCGGTGCCTGTGAAGGAAGGGGCGCCACCGTCGAGTGGTGCCAGCGGCACTATCCCGGCACCCAGTGAGAGCGCGCCCAGCGCCGTATGTCAGCCGTGGGTGCAAGTCACGTCGTTGTTGGCGATGACCGGGGCTAATGGATGCGGGGAGAATCTGCTGGAAGTCACCGCCTGGGTCGGTGGCCACGAACCGTTCGGTCTCGGTCAAGCGAGAGGCGACTTCATCAAGCCGGTGCGCGCCGATCCTTGTCAGCTCGACGGTTCCGACCTCGAAGCTGAGCCGGTCTCTTACGCAGTCACTGTCATCTCCGGGCCTGACGAGGACAAGTTGTTTCGCAAGCAAGGACCAGCGCCCGACGAAGACACCGACGCCCCCATGGCGTACTGGAGCAGCACACCGAGCCGCGGTGCGCAGGTCAGCGCCGGTGACGTGATTGCTATCGAGATCACGGCCGACGATCGCACATCTGTCGACGCGATCGTCACGGGAATCGCCTCGGTAAAAATCGCTACCGAGTCCGGTGCGGAGGTCGACGGCTGGGACTTCGAAGGACCAATCGCGTGCGACAAGGACCGGCTGAGGCGCGTCGTCAGTCTGGAATATCAAGTGCCTGAGAACCCGCCCGAGTTGATCAAGTTGGTCGCCACCGTGACCGACTATCTCGGACCCGAAACGAAAGTCGAGGCGACCTACCCGACTGTCGGTCTGTGGACGGGTTACATGGATGTCACAGGAGGGCTCACCGTTTTCACAGACGATGGGCCTCTTGGATGCACGGTGGTCTGGGAGTTCACGGTCGTTCTATTCGCGCCGTCATCAGGAGAGTTGCATGGCTATGCCGAAGGGATCCCCGAACCTCCTGTTTGTGATGAGTTTGCGGAAGCAGGGGACCCACAGTTCACACGCCTCGGCATCACTGGGGAGATCACACCCGATCAGCTGACCCTTCGGTTCGAATACAAGCAGGGAGGGTCGTTCGGGATCTCGCTGCTCTACTTGGCACCCGCGGCGGAACTGACGGTGCCAAGGATCGGAAACCTTGCCACCGGCGAAATAGACCTGACTCAGGTTGTTTCTATCGAAACCGACTCTCTGACGGGGCGCATCGACCTGGGATGCGACGACTGCTGAGAAAGTCCGTGGTGCCTCCGGAGAGAATCGAACTCCCAACCAACGGGGTAGAAACCCGCTGCTCTATCCGTTGAGCTACGGAGGCATGCCGTTAAGTACTGACAGCCTATGACGCGAGCAACGTTCGACGCAGGAGATCGAGCGCGCTGATCACGCTCATCTGACGCATTTGCTCGCGCTGGCCGGGCAGTCTCCAGGTGCGCGCGTGGACATCGGAACCGATCGCGATGCCGACGCAGAGCGTGCCGACCGGCACGCCGTCCTGTTCCTCGGGCCCCGCCACCCCGGTGAGCGCCAAGCCGACGTCGCATTGCAACACTCGCTGCACGCCACGCGCCATCGCCGCCGCCGCCTTTTCGTTGACCACCGGTCCCGCCGGCACGCCGAGCAGGTCGAACTTCACGGAACTCGCGTAGCTGACGATGCTGCCGCGAAATACCTCGCTGGCACCGGGCACGTTGGTCAGCCGACCGGAGGCCAACCCACCGGTCACGGATTCGGCGAGTCCCAGTGAAAGCCCGCGCTCGCGCAGGATCTGCAGGACGACCGATTCCATCGTGTCGTCATCGACGCCGAACACCGTCTCGACGATCAGCGCGCGGACCTCGCTCTCCCAAGGGGCCAACAACTCGCGCGCCGCGCCCTCGGTAGCTGCCTTCGCAGTCAAGCGAACCTTCAAACCATCCCAACCACTCGCCAAAAACGCGAGCGTCGGGTTCCCCGCCACTTCGAGTCGGTCGATGACCGGGTCGAGTCGTTCGTTGAGGCCGCTCTCACTCTCGCCCCATGTGCGCAATGTGCGACTGAGGATCACGCTTGCTTCACCGCCGCGCTTCAGCAGATCGGGCAGCACGGCGCGCTCGACCATTTCCTTCATCTCGTGCGGCACACCCGGCACCGCGTAGATCACCTTCTCGACGCCACCGACGCGCACCGGACAAATCAGCCCCGGCGCGGTGCCACGGGTCTGGGCGATGATCGTCGCGCCGACAGGTACCTGTGCCTGGCGCAGATTGTTGTCAGGCATCCGTCGGCCACGACTGGAAAACATCTGGCGAATCACATCGGCCACATCTTCGTCGTGGTGCAGTTCGACCCCCATCACGGCGGCGATCGCTTCGCGAGTGAGGTCGTCGTGCGTCGGGCCCAAGCCACCGCACAGGATCACAGCATCGGCATCGGCGAGCACGCGACCGAGCAGCGTCACGATGCGCGCGTGGTTGTCGCCGACTTTGACCTGCAGCAGGCTGTCGATGCCAACGGCTGCCAGCTGCTCGCCAATCCATTGGCTGTTGGTATCGGTGACCTGGCCGAGCAGCAGCTCGGTACCAACAGCAACCACGTCGCAACGCATCGGTTACACCACCGTGACGGGCTCGACAGCGTCGTCGTGCGCGCGAGCGCGCCACATGTACTGACCGCCGCTGATCAGAGCGAGCCCAACCGACACCCACAGCAGCGAGTTCCACAGCAACTTCGCGTCGAGCGCGGTGAGTGGCGCGATCGCGAACCCCACGCTGAGCTGTTGTGTGAACGTCTTCCACTTGGCGACCTTGCTGGCGGGCATGCTGACGCCCTTGCTCGCGACGAAGGTGCGGTACAGGCTGATCACCAGTTCGCGCCCGACCGTGATCGCAACTGGCACGATCCAGTAGGTGCCGTTCGCCACCAGAATCAACATCGCGCCGAGCACCAAGATCTTGTCGGCGAGCGGATCAAGGAACGCCCCCAGCGTTGTGGCGCCGTGCCGTCGAGCCAGGTAGCCGTCGATGCCATCGCTGGCGCACAGCACGAACCACAAACTGAACGCCGCCCACGAGCCGCCATCGCTGAAATCTTCGGGGATCAGCACCAGCATGAATGGCGCGAGGATGACCCGGGCGACAGTGACCAGGTTTGCCCAGGTCTTCACTGATGACGGGTCGACGGGCATCAGAGCGATTCTGCCACCAGATCGGGACCCATGGCGTCGACTATGCGAACGTCATGAAACTGACCGACTGCCATGTGTGCGGGAACTTCGATGATGCCATCGATCTCGGGCGCCTCGCGCGTACTGCGAGCCTCGGCGGGGTTGTCGATGAGCACCCTCGCGGTGGTGCCGATCAGATCGTCGCGTCGACTGGCCGTGATTACGTCTTGCATCTCGCGCAGCTCGGCCAACCGATCGTTGATCAGCGACGTCGCCACCACGCCATCGAGTCCCGTCGCGTAGGTGCCATCTTCGGGGCTGAACGCGAAGAACCCACACCAGTCGAGCTGCGCCGCTTCAACGAAGGCCAACAGTTGGTCGTGATCCTTCTCGGTCTCGCCCGGGTAACCGACGATGAAGTTGCTGCGAAACGCGGCCGCGGGTTCGCGATCGCGAATGTCGCCGATGCGACGCAGGAAACGATCGCCATCGCCCCATCGGCGCATGCGACGAAGCAGCGACTTGCTGACGTGCTGCAGCGACAGGTCGAAGTAAGGCACGCCCGTGCTACAAATCGCGTCGATCAACGGGTCGGACAGATCGCTCGGATAGAGGTACAACAACCTCGTCCACGCGACTCGAGCGCTGACGGCCTTGACCAGCGGCACGATTGCGCCGGCGCCGAGTTCGCCCGGCCGATCCTTTCCGTAGCTCGCGAGGTCTTGCGCGACGAGCACGATCTCTTGCACCTGCAACTGATCGACCTCGTCGAGGATGGACGAGATGTCGCGGCTGCGTTGGGGACCGCGGAACGTCGGGATCGCGCAGAAGCCACAGGTGCGATCGCATCCCTCGGCGATCTTCACGTACGCCCACGGGCCCGCCGACTTCGGACGCGGC
The DNA here is from genome assembly GCA_025451395.1 of Ilumatobacteraceae bacterium. Taxonomy (GTDB): domain Bacteria; phylum Actinomycetota; class Acidimicrobiia; order Acidimicrobiales; family Ilumatobacteraceae; genus UBA668. The sequence continues at coordinate 2,599 of JANWKM010000167.1, read as the reverse complement.
AGGTTCAACAGATCGAGCGTCGGAATTGCCGTCGACAGCGCGATCGAACGTTTGCCCGCCGACTTGGTGATGAGATTGACCGGCACGCCGAAGCCGGCAACCTGGTCGACCTCGGGAAGCGCCTCGGCCAACTCATCGCCGTAACGCTCGGCCATACAGCCGGTCACGACCAAGCGACCGCCCACCTTGCGCTGCTCGTCGAGGGCGAGAATGGTGTCGATCGACTCCTTGCGCGCAACGTCGATGAAGGCGCAGGTGTTCACAACTACCAGATCGGCTGTGCCCGGATCGTCGGTGGCGCTCATGCCATCGGCCAGCAACGTGCCGACCAATTTGTCGCTGTCGACCTGGTTCTTCGGGCAGCCCAAGGTCTCGACGTAAAACAGCTGGGCCATAAGTTCAAGGCTAGAGGTCAGCGGTTGCGCTGCGCTTCCTGCAACAACTCGAACTCCTCAATAGTCATCAACACGGCGCGGGCTTTGGAGCCTTCGCTCGGCCCGACAACGCCGCGCTGCTCGAGCAGATCCATGATGCGACCGGCTCGAGCAAAGCCGACCTTCAACTTGCGTTGCAGCATGGAAGTGCTCCCTAACTGGCTGCGCACCACTAGGTCCATCGCTTGGCGCATCAGGGTTTCGTCTTCGTCGTCGGGGTCGTCGTTACCACTGAAATCGACGATGCCCAGACGGCCCTGACTGTCTTCGCCTTCAACATTCGTGACGTACACGACGTTGGGAGCCTGCCGACGCCAATGAGCGACGACCTTGCGGACATCGTCCTCGCTGACGAAGCAACCCTGGATGCGCTGCGACACATTGCTATTGCCCGGCAGCAACAACATGTCGCCCTTGCCGACCAGCTTCTCGGCACCGGGCTGGTCGAGAATGACGCGACTATCGGTCAGGCTGCTGACCGCGTACGAGATTCGTGCCGGAATGTTGGCCTTGATCACGCCGGTGATGACGTTGACCGACGGTCGCTGTGTCGCAACGATCAGGTGCAAGCCGACCGCACGCGCTTTCTGCGCGATGCGGATGATGCTGTCTTCGACATCCCGCGCAGCGATCATCATCAGATCGTTCAACTCGTCGACCATGACGATGATGTACGGAAGACGCTCGAAGGTTGGAGTTACACCATCATCCGAGCTGGCTATCCCTGCCGGCGGCGTCGGCGACCGGAGTTCGCCGCGATCGTATGCCGCGTTGTAGCCGGTGATGTCGCGGAAGCCGACCTCGAACAACACGTCGTAGCGCCGCTCCATTTCCTTTACTGCCCATGCCAACGCGTTGGCAGCCTTCTTCGGGTTGGTGACGGGCTGCGTCAGCAAGTGCGGCAGACGGTTGTACTGCCCCATCTCGACTTGCTTGGGGTCGATGAGAATCAGCCGCACCTGGTCGGGCGTGGACCGCATGAGGATCGAAGTGAGAATGCTGTTCAGGCCACTCGACTTACCTGCGCCGGTGGTGCCCGCGATCAGCAGGTGCGGTGTAGTCGCGAGATTCAAGAACACCGACCGACCAGCGATGTCTTTGCCGATCGCGACATCGAGCGGATGCGTCGCCGTCTTCGCTTCCGCCGACGTCATCACATCGCCGAGGCTGACCAGTTGACGCGTGTGGTTCGGGACCTCGACGCCGATCGCCGAGCGACCGGGAATCGGGGCGAGGATGCGGACGTCGGTGGCGGCCAACGCGTACGCGATATCGCGGTTCAGACTGGTGATGCGCGCCACCTTCACGCCCGCGCCAAGCTCGAGTTCGTAGCGCGTGACGGTCGGTCCGACCGTTTGACCGACCAGTCTCGTCTCGACGCCGTGCGACGCGAGCGAATCGACCAAGACGCGACCGCGCGACTCAACCTCGGCCTTGTTGATGGTGTGCGCCGCACTGCGTGGTAGGTAACTGAGCGGCGGCAGTGTCCAGTGATGGCGTTCCGCGCCGGGTCCGAGGTCGAGCGACGATTGCACAACGGGGCCAGTGGGCAATTCCGGCATTGCCTTCGGTGATTGGTGAAAACCGGGGTCTGAGAGTTGTGGCGCGTCGTCCGCCCATTGGTCGTCGTCGGCACCGTCGTATAGCTCGGGCATCGGGAAACCGCCCGTGAGCGAATCAATCTCGCGATCGCTCTTCAGGGTCGACATATCACCCATCAGTCGCTTGGCTCGTCGCCCAAGTGGACGCGTGACAATGCCGACACCGCGGGCGGTGTTGCCGACGAGCGAACGCACTGATCCGCCGGTGATCAGCAGGATGGCGCCGAGAAAGAGGCCGGCGAGGATCACGACGGCGCCGAGTGTTGCCACCAGCGAACGCAGTGGTTCACCGATTAGCGCGCCCAGCCAGCCGCCGGCGCGACCCAACCGATCGAAGCCGCTCATGATCTTGTCGGGGCCGCGCACCACGTGCAGCAGCCCGAGGATCGACAAGAACGCCAAGCCCCAACCAATCGCCAGCCGGAATCGGTGACCACTGCGCGGGCGGCGAAGCAGTTCGATGCCGGCGCCAACTAGCGCGATCGGGACGACGAAACGGCCGAGGCCGGTGAACCAGCCGACCAGGGTTTCGATGCCGCGACCCAAGGGACCAGCCAAGTTGAG
>JANWKM010000166.1 GCA_025451395.1 Ilumatobacteraceae bacterium | reverse complement strand
GTCGCGCTCGGGGTTAACACGGCGCGCTCAGTTCGAACGCAAGCAGCGACGTCGCAGCACATGGTTGGCAGTCGCGAGTACCACCGTGGTGGTCGGGCTGATCGTCAAGCAAGTGCCGAAGCTCTCCGGCTGGGAGTCGGTGCATAGGGCATTCTTCAGCGGCGCAACCTTCAAGAAGGCCTTTCACCCGGTGGTGCGGGCGTTTTGGCTCGACGTGCGCATCTTCCTGGTGTGCGCTCCGCTGATCGTGGTCCTCGGTATGGTCATCGCGTTGTCACGCAGCGTGCGCTCACCGCTGCTGTTTCCGCTTCGTCTCGCTGCCACGCTTTACGTCGACATCGTGCGCGGGGTGCCGATCATTCTGTGGCTGTACCTGATCGGCTTCGGTGGTGCGGGCTTGATGAACGTGCGCACGGTCGGTTTCGGGCCGTTAAAGATCGGAACTTACCTATTCCTCGGCGGGGTGGCGCTGGTCGTCACCTACTCCGCGTACGTCGCCGAGGTGTTCCGCGCCGGCATCGAGGGCGTCCACGAAAGCCAACGCTCCGGCGCACGATCGCTCGGACTTTCGACGTGGCACACCAACCGCCATGTCGTGTTGCCGCAAGCCGTCCGCCGCGTGATCCCGCCGCTGATGAACGACTTCATCAGCCTGCAGAAAGACGTGGCGCTGGTTTCGGTGCTGGGTCCGGTCGAAGCACTTCGCCGAGCCGACGTGTTGCAGGACAAGCTGTTCAACTTCACGCCGTTCGTTGTCGCGGCCGTGTTGTTCCTGTGCGTGTCGATCCCGTTGACGCGCACCGCCGACTACCTGCTCGCCAAGGAACGGCGCATGATGAGCGGGACGGTCGTTCGATGAAGCTGCAGTACCAGGGAGTGCACAAAGCGTTTGGCGCGAAGACCGTGCTGACTGGCATCGATCTCGACGTCGCCGAGGGTGGCGCGATCGCCCTGATCGGTGCGAGTGGGAGCGGCAAAAGCACTCTGCTGCGCTGCACCAATCTGCTCGAACCGATCGATGACGGCGCGATCCTGCTGGATGGCGACGACATCACTGTGCCGGGGCGCGACACCGACCCTGTGCGACGTCGGATCGGCATGGTCTTCCAAAGCTTCAACCTGTTTCCGCACATGACAGTGCTCGCCAACGTCACGCTCTCGCCGCGCAAGGTGCTGGGCAAGTCGAAGTCCGACGCCACCGATTCAGCGATGTCGATGCTGCAGAGATTCGGCTTGGCCGACAAGGCTGGCGATTACCCCGACCGGCTCAGCGGCGGCCAACAGCAGCGCGTGGCGATTGTGCGCGCGTTGCAAATGGGTCCGGAGGTGATGTTGCTCGACGAGATCACCTCCGCGCTCGACCCCGAGTTGGTTGGTGAGGTGCTCAACGTGGTGCGCGATCTACGCGCCGATGGGATGACGATGGTGTTCGCGACGCACGAGATGGGCTTTGCTCGCGAGATCGCCGACACTGTTTGCTTCCTCAAGAACGGTGTGATTACCGAGCAAGGGCCGCCACAACAGATATTCAGCGCGCCCACGCATCCGGAGACTCAGGAGTTTCTTGCACGCGTGATCGCCAGCGGTCGCCTATAACGCCGTAGCCTCGCTGGCAGTGACCACTCCCGAAGGCCCGATGTCCGCGATTGACGCCGACGTGACTCCCCCGCCGGCGGTGCCGCGTTATGGGCCGTTCGCGGTCGCTGCGTTCATTGGACTGGTCGTGTGCAGCAACGTCGCGTCCGCCTCGTGGGCCGCACTCGACAACGAACACCCCGCGCGGTTGCTCCTGCTGTCATCGCGCAATCGGTTCCTTGTGGTCACCGTGCCCAGCGGAATCTCACCGTTGACGTGGAGCCTGATCGCATTTGCTCGCCTTGGTGCCGCGGCACTCGTGTGCCACTTCGTCGGCCGGGCGTACGGGGATCGTGCGTTGCGCTGGTTCTGGCGGTTCCTGGGAATGCCGCAAGAACAGGTGGCCAAGTTCGAGCAGGCTTTCGCGAAAGCTGAGTGGGTTCTGATCCCATTCTTCGTCGGCAGCAACATCGTGTGGGTGCTGAGCGGCGCGGCCCGGACGACCTGGAAGCGATTGGTGCCGCTCTTCGCAATCGGACTGGCGGCCCGACTGGCGCTGCTGTGGTGGCTGGCCAAGCAGTTCGAAGAAGAAGTGCGCTCGGTGATGAGATGGGTCGATCGCTACCAGTGGTGGGTGATCGCAGCGTCGATCGCCATCGTGGTCATCGTCAACGTGCGGAACCTCCGGCCACAGCGGTGATGCGGGGCCTGTCGTCGGCGTGTTAGAACCTCGCCATGGCTGAAACCAAATTCAAGGGCGATCCCGTCCACACCGTCGGCGAACTCCCCAAGGTGGGGACGCCAGCACCGTCGTTCAGACTGACCAGGACCGATCTGACCGACCTGACCAACGCCGACCTCGATGGGCAGCGAGTGGTGCTAAATATCTTTCACAGCCTCGACACAGCGACATGCGCAGCCAGCGTGCGCCGGTTCAACCAGATCGCTTCCACCCTCGACAACACCACCGTTGTATGCGTGTCGGCGGATCTACCGTTCGCACTCAACCGTTTCTGCGGCGCTGAAGGTTTGGACAAAGTGGTACCAGCGAGCACATTCCGCAGCGACTTCGGCACTGCGTACGGAGTGCTCATGGCCGATGGCAAGCTCAGGGGCCTGAACGCGCGATCGATCGTGGTGCTCGACGAGCACGGCACCGGGATGTACAGCAAGATGGGCGCCTAGCTGTCGGAAGAACCCGACTACGACTCAGCGATCGCCGCCCTCAGCTAGCACCTCGGCTCAGGTCGGACGACTGATGTGGTCGCAGAACCGCCTTCACCGTGAGCGCAGCAGCGGCGTCGCGGCGCGCCGCAACCGCTTCGACAACCCACGCCGTAGCAAACAGCGGGACCCCGAGTGCCACCGATACCAGCAGGTGTGCTGCATAGGAACCTTTCCCGATGCCGACGAGCGCACCTCGATCCTTGGTGAATTCGTACAGGAAGTTTCGCCGGGGCAGCACCACATTGAGCACGCTTTGCACCCACCCGCTGGTGCCGTATTCGGGCAGAAACGGAAACGACTTCTCGATGGTCATGCCTGCGCGCGACAGGGTGTCGGCCAGCGTGGCGCGGTCGAGGTGCAGCACGTGACGGGGTGGGTCGAGGTGAAACCAGCTCGTGCGGAACACACGTCGCTGCCAGCTGCGTTCGTTCGGCACAGAGATGATCAAACAGCCGCCGGGAGCCAGCCGACTGCGGAGGTTCGTGAGCACTTCTACCGGATTGTGCAAGTGTTCAAGAACGTGCCAGAGGGTGATGGCATCGAAGCGACCGAGATCGTCGCGGTCTTTCCACGACCGGTATAGCTGCGTCGGGTTGTCGCGCAGCTGGGTCTCGCCCAGGCTGAAGGGCTCGACACCCACCGCGTCGTAGCCGGCAGTGCACAGCGCGGCGCAGAAATCGCCGTTGCCGGCGCCGAAGTCGAGCACCCTACGGCCTCGGGTGGACTCCCTGACGACCTGCACCCTGCGGCGCAGGAAGCGCGATGCCAGACTGCGCCCAGTTCGTGCAGCGCCGGCTTCGCTCTGGCTGAATGAAGGATAGAGCTGCTCAGGAGGGGGTGCGTCGGTAATGTCGGTTGCGAGGGCGCCGCAGTGGCGGCATCGATGAAGGTTCCAATTGGTGTCGGTGACGACTTCGGGAGGCTGCGCCAGCGCTCCGCCACACACGAAACATGGCTGCGCGATGTCTGCAGTCACGGCTTTATCCGTAGCAACACGACCGACAGCGTTTGGCGTAGCCACATAGCAGCCCTACCTAACGAGAGCGGGACGCCTGGCCACCGCCAGGAGTTGCCCGGCGCAAGGGCGCCACGGCAGCGCCAAGTAGAGGGGCACGAGCTTGTGGCCGAACGAGAGCCGCGAGTGCATGGTGAAGGGCATGAAGCGCCCTTCGATGTGCACTATGTCCCATTCGCGCACACGTAGGTAGCCAGCCACCGAACGGTCAGTGTGGATCGTGCGGTGGCTGTAGTTGTCGAAGGAGGTCTTAACGGCGAGCCTAAAATTGGGATTGATAATTATTAGGTGCCCACCCGGACGAAGCACGCGCGCCGTTTGCGCGACCATCGTGTCGATTTCGTCCCACTGAAGGTGTTCCAACAGGTTGCTAACCAACACCGTGCCGAACGAAGAGTCATCGAAGCGCGACAGGTCGACCACGTCGCCCACAACCTTCTCGATATCGGCGTCGCCGCATGAGAGCAGCTCCTGTGAGACATCGAGGGCCACCTTGCTGGACGCCGAGACAGCGCCGATGAAATCGCATCGCCCTGCGCCCAGCTCGAGCACCGGTGCGGATGCGTCAACCCACTTGCCCACGTAGTGGCCGATGTGGCCCCAGATAGCCCGCTTGATTTCGGGCCGCACAGGCTTATAGGCGGCATAGCCAGCGCGATCGGGCGACAGGCGATCAGGATCCGCGGGGCGTTCCATGAGAGAGAGGAGCGTACAGGCTTGGCAAATTGACAGGGATTCGTTGCATCCACGATCGCACTCGGGGGTGGCGGACCGCACAGGGCTACACGCCGAGGAAGCCGTCAAGTCCCAACGTCACACCTGGATGATCGGCAATCTTCTTGCACGCCAACACAACTCCGGGCATGTAGCTGGCGCGGTCGTAGCTGTCTTGGCGGATCGTGAGTGTTTGTCCCGCGGCGCCGAGGATTACCTCTTGATGCGCGACCATGCCGCGCATGCGCACCGAGTGCACGTGAATTCCTGCCGGACCAACACTCCCCCGCGCTCCCGGAATTGCCTCGTGCTGTGTCGGGTCGGCCGCCCAATCGCCAGACGCGGCCGCCATTCGTTGCGCAGTTGAGATCGCGGTGCCGGACGGTGCGTCGACTTTCGTGTCGTGATGCAGCTCGATGATCTCAGCGGTCTCGAAGTGTGGCGCGGCAAGTTCGGCGAAACGCATCATCAACACCGCACTGATCGCGAAGTTGCTAGCGATCAGGCAGTTGCTGCCGCTGAACGCGGTGCGAAACGCGGCGAGGTCTTCGTCGTTGAAACCGGTTGTGCCAACCACGGCGTGCATGCCATGCATCGCGAGCCATGGCAACGTCGTGCGAGCGGCGGTTGCGACTGTGAAGTCGACAACGACCTGGCAATCGGCGTCGGCCAGCGCGCGTAGCTCGACGTGTACGGCGACCCCGGCGGACGACTGACCCACAGCCTGCGGATCGACTGCAGCCACCAATGCCAAGCCCTCATCTGCCGCAACGGCAGCGCAGACCGTGGATCCCATGCGTCCGCCAGCGCCAACAACGCCGACTCGGATCTGGCTCATGGCGATGAACGTAGCCCCTCTGCGATGCGCTAGAACATCATCTATGAGCAGCTTTCTGGATAAAGCAAAAGACAAGACCAAGGCGATTGCCGGTTCGGCGAAAGACAAGGTCGACGACGTAAAGGACGCTCGCAAAGCCGACGACCTGCTCGACGACCTCGGCCGCATCATCTACCGCCAACGCACGCAAGGCACCCTTAACAACGACGAAGCTCGCATCACCGCTCTCGTCGAGGAGTTGCAGGCGCTGGAAGCCGCCGGCACCACGCTCGGCGACTTCTAAGACAACGGCAAGTACCGTCGTTAAACGGACGGACCGACAGTCACCACGATTGGTTCCGCCGCCAATACATCGCGAATGACTTCACGGGTCGCCGGTTGATCGACCGCCGCCCAGCGCGCCACTTGTTCCGCGATCGGCCGCACCGCGCCCATCGTGATCAGCTGACCACCGGTCCGCGCCATGCGCGCGCCTGTGTCTTCCAACCCAAGTTCGAACGCGCCGGTTAGGTAGCCGATCGCAACGTCGAGCTCCTCGTCGGTAATGCCCTCGGCCACCAACTTTGCAAGCTCGCCACGCATCAGCGACGCAACCTCGTTGCGATGTTCGGGTTGCGTACCTGCGTACAACTGGAACACTCCGGCGTCGGCGAAGCTGGACACTCCGGAATACACCGAGTACGCCAAACCGCGACGCTCACGAATCTCCTCGAACAACCGACTCGACAAACCGCCACCGAGAACGTGATTGACTATGTCGAGCGCTTCGCGACGCGGGTCGCTGCGCGGTAGCCCGCGGCCGCCCATCACGATGTGCACCTGCTCGGTGTCATCGATCAGATTCGTGCCCGTACCAGGCTCGTGGGGAGCAGACCGAGCCGGTCGCTTCCCGCCGACGGCGACACCCGCAAACACGCGCTCGAGGCTGGCGAGCATGTCGTCGTGCGAGAGCGGCCCAGCGGCGACGGCAACCATCGCTTCTGCGCGGTAGTGCTCGCCAAAGAACGAGCGCACATCGTCGGGTGTGATCGCCTGCACATGCTCGCGATCCCCGGCGGGGTCGCGGCCGAGCGAGTGGCCGTGGAACACCGCCGCCGAGAAGCGACGATGGGCAACGTCGTCGGGCGAATCGTCATCCATCGCCAGCTCTTCGAGAATGACTTGGCGCTCGCCGTTGATGTCTGTGTCGCGCAGCGCGGGTCGTGTGAGCACGTCGCCGAGTAGCTCGATGCAGAAGTCGCTGTGACGCGCTGGCAGTCGGCAGTAGTAGGCGGTGAACTCCTTGGAGGTAAACGCATTGAAGTCGCCACCGCGGCGGTCGACGCCGCGTGCCAACTCTTGCGCCGACCGAGTGTCGGTGCCCTTGAACAGAAGGTGCTCGAGGAAGTGGCTGACACCGCTGAGTTCGTCGGGTTCGTCACGCGAGCCGACACCTACCCAGACCCCGGCTGCCACCGACAGCGCGCCAGGCACGCATTCGGTAGCGACCGTCAGGCCCGAGTCGAATGTTGTGATCCGAAGATCTGTCACCGGTGACGGCGACGTGAGCGGTCTCCGTCGCTACTGCGATCGCGTCCGCCGTTGCTGATGTTGCCACCGGCTTCGCCGCCGGGACCAAGATCGCCCAGGTCACCGGCGAGCTGCGCATCGAACGCATCGTCGAACGAAACTGCGACGGCTCCGTCGGTGATCGGTGCGGCAGAGCTTTCGGTGCGACGGCTTGGTTCGCGGCGTGGCTCACGATCGCCCCCACCACGACTTCCACCATCACGGTTGCCACCGTCGCGGCCGCCACGATCGTTACGCGGAGGCCGGTCCCCGCGGTCGCGGTCGCCGCCTCCCGCGGAGCTTTCGGGGATGACCGGGTTCCATGACTCACCGGGGGTCAGGCTGACCTTGCCCTTCTCGTCGATCTCCTCGACGATCACCTCGATCTCCTGACCGAGGGTGAGTACGTCTTCGACGTTGTTGACGCGCTTGCCCTTGCCCAGCTTGCTGACGTGCAGCAGGCCATCGCGGCCGGGAAGGATGTTGACGAACGCACCGAACTTGGTGATGTTGACAACGCGGCCCTGGTAGGTGGCACCAACGTCGGCCATCGGCGGCGAGACGATCGCTTGAATGCGTGCCCGTGCCTCCTCCATGCGCCATGCCTCAACAGCTCCGATGGTGACAATGCCTTGCGCACCGTCGTCATCGACAGCGATGTCGGCACCGGTCTCTTGCTGGATGGTGTTGATGACCTTGCCCTTGGGCCCGATGACCTCACCGATCTTGTCCATCGGAATGATGAGCGTCGTGATCTTCGGAGCGGTCGCAGCCACTTCCGGGCGAGCCTTCGGCAAGCAAGCGTCCATGTTGGCGAGAATCTGCGTGCGGGCTTCCTTCGCCTGATCGAGCGCGGCGGCCAAGACGTCGGCGGGAATGCCGTCGATCTTGGTGTCGAGCTGCAACGCGGTGATCGCGTCGGAAGTTCCGGCGACCTTGAAGTCCATGTCACCGAATGCATCTTCGGCACCGAGAATGTCGGTGAGCGTTGTGTACTTGCCCTCGGCGTAGACGAGACCCATCGCAATACCGGCGACCGATGCCTTCACCGGCACGCCGGCGTCCATCAGCGCCAACGAACCACTGCACACCGACGCCATGCTCGTGCTGCCGTTGCTGGCCAACACTTCAGCGACCAGACGCAGCGTGTAGTTGAACTCTTCCATCGACGGCAGCACGGGAAGCAGCGCACGGGCGGCGAGCGCACCGTGGCCGATCTCGCGACGCTTGGGCGTACCAACACGACCGGTCTCACCGTTGGCCCACGGGGCCATGTTGTAGTGGAACAAGAAGTACTTGTGGGTGTCGGGTCCGAGCGTGTCGAGCAACTGGTTCATGCGCGGCATCGCCATCGTGACGACGTTCATCACCTGGGTCTCGCCTCGCTGGAACAGGCCAGTGCCGTGCGCGGTCGGAAGAATGCCGACCTCGCTGCTGAGCGGACGAAGGTCGCGCGTGCCGCGGCCGTCGATGCGCTTGCCCTCTTCGACGATGCGCTTGCGCACCAGCTTCTTCGTCAGGCTGCGCACAGCCTCTTTCACTTCGCGCTCGCGCCCGGCGAACTGGCCATCCTCGGCGCACAGCTTCTCGACTGCGTCGGCGGCTGCGGCATCGGTGGCTGCATTGCGCTCGGCCTTGCCTGCGATCGCGATCGCCTTCTGGATGGCTGGCGTGCAAATTCCTTCGACGGCGGTGAACACTTCCGGCTCGTAATCGAGCGAGACCGTGTATTCCATCGGCACGATCGGCCCGCTGGTGGCTATGACGCTCGCAACGAGTTGACGCTGCAACTTGATGCTGTCCTTGATCCACTGCTTGCTGGCTTCGAGTCCCCGGGCCAACGCGGCTTCGTCGACCTTTGGTGCGCCTTCGGCGTAGTAGGTGAAGCTCTTGGCGGTACCGCCAGCTTCGACCATCATGATCGCAACGTCGCCGCTGTCGAGTTGACGACCGGCCACGACCAATTCGAAGGTGCTTTCGACACCCTCGGCGTAGGTCGGATGCGGAATCCACTCGCCGGTCTGCGTGTGTGCAACGCGCACGGCGCCGATCGGGCCATCAAACGGAATACCGCTGATCATCAGCGAGGCAGATGCCGCGTTGATGGACAGCACGTCGTGCGGGTTCTCCATGTCGGCACCGAGAATGGTCAACACGACCTGCGTCTCGTTGCGGAAGCCGTCCGGGAACGCCGGCCGCAGCGGGCGGTCGGTGAGACGGCAGGTGAGGATTGCATCCTCGGTGGGCCGACCCTCACGGCGGAAGAACGAACCGGGGATCTTGCCCGCGGCATACGCACGCTCTTCAACGTCGATGGTCAGCGGGAAGAAGTCGGTACCAGGACGAACTTCTTTCGCCGCGTTGGCTGTTGCCAACACAGTGGTCCGTCCAAGACTCGCGACGACGGCACCTTGGCTTTGTTGTGCCAATTTGCCCGTCTCGAAGGACAGGATTTTTTCGGTGCCAGTAATTGCACCGGATACTCGAATGGCGTCAGCCATGAGAGCTCCTTTCACACATCACGCGTCGAACGACTACGGATGTGATTGGAGCGGAAGCCGGTTCCCAGTCGACAATCCCGACGGCTGCAACCCACCGTATTTGTAACGGCAGGGAGCCTCGGCACTCGCGACTGACAACCGATCAAAATAGAGTCCGCTCGGTTGATATGTCGGACCCAGGTTACCAGGGCCCGGTCGTTAACGGCCCTATCTGTCAACGGCCGTGTTTGTTAACGGCGCAGGCCGTTGGCCTGGATGATGGCGCGGTAGCGCTCGATGTCGACGCTACGGACGTAATCGAGCATGCGGCGACGCTGGCCGACCAGCCTTAGCAGACCCTGACGACTGTGGTTGTCCTTGACGTGGGTCTTGAAGTGCTCGGTGAGATGGTTGATTCGTGCCGTTTGCAGCGCGATCTGCACCTCGGGCGAACCCGTATCGGTCGGGCTCAGCTTGTGATCGGCGATGATGCCGCTCTTATCCATTGCGTGCTTGGTCAATTGCTATGCCTTCCAGTGAGGAGGTCGCCATCGGCATCGCCGCTGGCATCGCACCGGAGGTATGGCCCCAGTGGACGCACCAATCCTAGCCGTGCGGCGGCCGACATCCCCGCGTCGATATCAGTGAACTGATTACCGTTGAAGCCCGATCCTCGCGACCAGCTTCCACATGTTGCGGACCCACGACTCATACTGACGTACTCGTACACTCGGCGGCGATGAGTGACGTCGCCCTGCACGGTCTCAACAAATCGTTTGGCGACCTTGAGGTCCTCGCCGACGTTTCACTAGAGGTCAAAGCGGGATCATTCGTCAGCTTCATCGGCCCTTCCGGATGCGGCAAGACCACGCTCATTCGCATCATCGCCGGTCTGGAAGCGGCGAGCTTCGGGACTGTGCGGGTTGACGGCGCGGTGCCGGCAGTCGCTCGATCACACAAACGCGTGGGATTCGTGCCGCAGCAGCCCGGCCTGCTCCCATGGCGCACCGTGCGCGCGAACGCGCACCTGTTACTTGACGTCAACCGGGCCGCCAATCCGCCCGACGCGGCGAACCCGAACAGCCTGTTGCGCGAGGTTGGTCTTGGCGAATTCATGGAGGCTTACCCGCACGAGCTGTCCGGCGGCATGCAGCAGCGCGTCGCGTTGGTGCGGG
>JANWKM010000165.1 GCA_025451395.1 Ilumatobacteraceae bacterium | reverse complement strand
GCGTTCGTCACCGTCGCCGGCATCGAGATCAGCGACTTGTCGGGTGTGCCGCCGACGGAACAAACGTTCAAGCTGAACGACTTCTCCTCCAACCTGACGATCGGCGCGATCCTCGCGGGCATCCTGCTGATTGTCGGCGCGTCCATGGGCGCTACCGGCCGGCGCGTTGGCACCGGATTGGCGGGCGGTACCGGTCTTGCGCTTGCCGGAATGATGGGCATGATGCTTGGCCAGGTCACGCAGCTGTTCGATAACAACGAGTTCGCGCTGCTCAGCACGGGCAATACGTTCACGCTGACGACGACGCGCGACATTGGGTTTTGGCTAGCGGTGGTGTCGGCACTACTCGGCGCCGCCGCATTTGTGCTGTCGTTCGAGCATGTCGGGTACGACGGGCATCCGCCGGTTCATGCTGCTATTGGCGGGGTCGGTTTGCTGGGCACGGCAATGGCCGTGATCGGCCCGATGATCCCGCTGAACAATGTTCCCTTCGGCGATCAGTTCAGCAACGACTTCGTGCCGCCCGCGACGCTGTTGTTGCGACAACTGGTGCTGATCCTGATCGCGGTCGGCGGCATCGTCGGCTTCACGCGTAACCGTCGCTGGGGATTGGGCATGGTGCTCGGTGCGATCAGCGTCGCTACTTGGCAGCTGCTCACGGCGATGAGCGAGTCGGGTGACATTCCGCTGAGCTATGCCGGTGGTAACCCCGGTGCGCTCGATTTTGCGCCGCACACCGTCACGATCCTTGGCATCACGTTGATGGCGATCGCCGCCGGGGCCGGTTTGGTCTTGGCGTCGCAACAAAACAAGTCGAGTTGAACAAACCACTGCGCCCACTACGACCGGCGAAGCGCACGCATACGACGGTCTTGGTTTCGGCGTTTCTCGCAGTGGCGGTCGTGGCTGGCGTGATTACTTACGCGCTTGCGCGCTGAATCGCGGCTGCCGCAACTTGGTGCCCGTGCCGCGCCGCGCCGATCGAGTCGGCGTCGGCGGCGAATGCCAGCAAGAAGCCGGCAGCGAAGGCGTCGCCCGCCCCCGTCGTGTCGGTGACGTTGGCGAGCACGTTTGCTGACACCTCGTGAGGCGGTTGTCCGGATTGCAGAACGATTGCCGGCAATGGTCCCTGTTTCACCACGACGAGTGCACCACCGAGGTTGTCCGGGTGTAACCCGGTTCCAAGAGTCGCCGCTTCCAACTCGTTGGCCAGCACGATGGTCGGGCGCAGCGCGCGAATGATGTCGATCGCGACAGGCGGACCAACCTGTTCGAGCACGGCCGATGACGACGTGTCGACGCTGACGGCAATGTCGCGCGCCGACGCCCAGTGGGCGAGCGTGGTCGCGGTGGTTGCCAACGGTTCGCCGACGAACGAATAGAACGGGATGTGCAAGGTGTGCAGCCCGTCGAGCCATGCCGGTTCCGGGTTGTCGAGCTCGCTGCACGCGCCGCGATCCGTCAGCATCGTGCGCTCGCCGGCGCTGTCCAGCAGCGCGATCACCGTGCCCGAACGGCCCGCGCGGCGCACCACGACCTCCGCTCCCGTTGCTGCCAGCGCGTCGGTCAACCCACGGCCAACAGCGTCGTCGCCGACCTGCCCGAGAAACCGCGCCGAACCGCCAGCGAAACAAGCCGCCGCTACGACGTTGGCCGCGCTCCCGCCACGGCGACGCACGATCAATGCCGTGGTGTCGCTGGCGATGTTCACCGACTCGCGCAGGTGAACTACCACGTCTTCGATCAGGTCACCAATTACGCCCAACATCTCGCCCTACTCTTGCATGCATGGACGGGAATTCTTTGAAGAGCCAACTGAAAAGTGAACTACATGCAGCGTTGACGGCAGCGATGAAGGCGCGTGACGAGGTTTCGATGTCGGCGTTGCGCCAGGCGTTATCGGCGATTGCCGTTGCTGAGACCGCTGGCGACGAATTGGTCGTGCTCTCCGACGAGCAGGTCATCGCGGTGTTGGTCGTCGAAGCGCGCAAGCACCATGAAACGGCCGATGCGTTTGAGACAGCCGGTCGCCCCGATCGGGTCGCGCGCGCCAGAGCGGAAGCGGCAGTGTTGGAGGTCTATCTCCCGAAGGCGTTGAGTGACGAGGAGTTGGCCGGCTTGGTCAAAGAAGAAATCGCGACTGCTGCCGCGGCCGGGCTGGAGGGCATGAAGGCGATGGGCAAGGTGATCGCGGCGGTACGCGCGCGAGCCGGCGCGACGGCCGATGGCACCAAGATCGCAAACCTGGTCAAGGCGGCGCTCGTCGGTTAAGCCCTTAGTTCGCCCTTAGTTCACGGCAACACACGGCCTGCCGTCGGCTTCCAACAAACGAGCGACGCGTAACGCCGAGTCATCGATGTCGGCAACGGTCAATCGGCCGTCGCTGACGGCCGCCTCGATGGCGTCGATGATGCCAGGTGTTTCGCTGATGGCAGTGAAGATGACGACATCGATACCTGCTTGAACTGACAGCACGGCCGCATCGGCGGCGTTGATGCTGACTGCGTCCATGCCGAGCGCGTCGCTGATCACCAGCGCGTCCGCGTACCCCATCCCACGTAGCAGCGCAATGGCTGCCGGGCTCATGCTTGCTGGTAGGCCGTCGGTGAGGCCCGGGACGTTGAGGTGTCCCACCATCACAGCTGCGCCGCTGCTGGCGAGTTGTTGAAATGGCACTAGGTCGTAGTCGCGCATTTCGTCGAGTGGAGGCGTTGTCGCCAGTCGTTCATGTGTGTCATCCGACGCGCGGCCGTGACCGGGGAAGTGTTTCAACACCGGCAGCATCCCGGCGCTCTGCCACGCAGCGACGTATTCCGCGCCGAGCGCGGCAACCTCCTGCGGGTCGCCGATGAACAAGCGATACTCGTCAAGTGGGTTGTTGCCGACCACGGGTCGAACGTCGACGACCGGACCGAACACGACATCGAGGCCGGCCGCTGCAATCAGTCGCGCGTGGTGATCGAGAATCGTCGTGCGTTCTTCCGGCGTCAGCGCCGACATGGCTTCCTGCGACGGGATTGGCTCGAGCGCACGCAGGCGTTGCACATAGCCGCCCTCTTCATCGGTCGCGATCAACAGACCATGCGGACTCAACGCGTCGAGCCCGGCAAGATGTACGGCGAGGTTGGCGACGAAGGCATCGTCGGGTTCGAACAGCACCACCCCACCAACATGAAGTTCGCGCACGGCCTGTTCGACGTATGACCACTCATCGGAGTACGCCCCCGGCCACACCATCAAAGCAATGCGATCGCGCAACGGCCAGGTGGCGATGCAAGCGGCAAGATCGGGCGCGTCGACAGCGGTCGTCGCGGTGATCAAGGTAGTCGCGGTGATCAAGTCGACAGTCGTCGCGGGATCGGATCCGTTCGTATAAGTGCTGGTACACGAAACGAGCAACAGACCTGCAGCGACAAACCTCGCGCACGGCATCAAGGGTTCGGCGGCTTGAACTGGCGCGCGAGGCACCGGTTCGCACCAAGCCCGTTATCGCTGCAGAAAACGAGTGCGTCAGCCTTCGAGGTGTACTGCTGCGGCACAATCGTCAGAAACCATCCGGTCATCGGATTGCCGCCCGCCGTGAATTGGAACGCGCCGGCGTCGACGAGGATCGCTCCGTAGGTCGAACGCAACGTTGAGTGATCGGCGAGGATCTCGACCGGGCCGTAGGTGATGCCGTCGGCCTTTAAGCCAACTTTCTTGGCGCTCAGCTGCACGACCCAGCTGCCGACCAACGTGTCGGCCGTCGGGCGGTCTTGCGCGACGAAGGTGTCGAGTTGGTTGCTGGCCGCCTGCACGGGATCGACCGGAATGGTGCTGGCCCCCGTTGTTGTGTTGTCGCCAGCCGTGGTCGCGCCGACGATGGTTGACGTGAGAGTCTTCGACGGTGCCTCGTCCTTGGTGACGATGTAGACGCCGACGCCAACCGCAACGAGACCGAGCAAACCGACCACAGCCATCACGCTGCCAGGCAGACCTTGTTTGTCTTTGCCGATCCTCGGTACAACACCGGTGATCTGTTCCTCCGGCGGTATCACTGGCTCGGGCGTTGCCCGAACGATCGTAGGAATTGCCGCGGTCATCGCGTCGGCAGGCGCTGCGCGCACGTTTGGGTCGACGAATGCCTCGTCGATCGATCTGCCGCATTCACCACAGAATTTTGCGCCGGTCGCAAGGCCGGCACCGCAGAAGCCGCAGAAGCTCATCAGCGCCCAGCAAACGACAGCGCGAAGCGCACAGGAAGCTTGCGCTTCCAGAAGAAAACCATCCCCAAGTACATCCCTGGCGCGATCTCGCGAATCTCGTCGCGGATCGGGCGCGCAACGAACGAGGTCTGTGAATAGTCGAGCACCACACACGGACGCTGATCGACCCAGCTCGGACCGAGATACACGGCAGCCTTGATCGCCCGAATCCCGAATGGCGAGACGACGTTGAGCAGTGTGGAACCGTCGTCGGCGAACTGCTTCCCGCGCCACGCCCCGAGTCGCGCGAAGCCAGCAAGAAATCGGCTGAACGGGGTGTTGGTGAGAATCAGCGCGGTGCCGCGGCCAAGCCCATGGGGCAAACTGCCAGCGGGCGCGGCGGCGAATATCTGGTCGAGCTCCTTGCCGGAGTGCCTGTGCAGATCGCGTGATGTGAACACAACGGTGTCGGTCATGACAGATCGCAAGGTTAGCTGCTACCGAAAACGCCGAAGGCGACGAGCGCGAGGCCGACCACGACATGCAGCACATCGTCGGCTGGTCGCCACTGGAACTGTTTCTTCGGGAACCAGTCTTGACGACTGGCCACCGCTTGATAGAGGTCGATGACACCGAAGCCGATCAGGAACGCTCGAATCGCGGTGTCGTTTCCACCGAGGGCGATACCGCCGCCGAGAAAGCCGAAGCACAGGTGGAAGATGTTGTACGGCGCCGCGCCACTCGTGAGCGCCTTCGACGGCGGTATCACGAAGCCGAGCACGCCAACGAGGATCAACACCGGGGCAAAGATTGCCAACACCGTTTGAACCATCGCGGTCACCTTACGTCGGTGCCGCAGTCGGTGGGCGAGGGGGGACTTGAACCCCCACACAGTTGCCTGTACTAGCACCTGAAGCTAGCGCGTCTGCCATTTCGCCACTCGCCCGAGTGGAGACACAACGCTAGCCCGCTCTCGCGCCCGCTCCGACCCCTGAGTCGCCACTATCCTGCATCTTCGATATGGGATTGCAGTCGTTCGAGCATGGTCTGGAGCGTATGGTCGAGGGCGTGTTTACCCGCGGCTCCCGTTCCGCCATTCGTCCCGTCGAGCTCGGGCGGCGTTTGCTGCGCGAGATGGACGATCATCGCAGCGTCGACGTCAAGGGCCGACGAATTGTGCCGAACATCTTTTCGATCAACCTCAGCCCAAAAGATCACGCTGGTTTTGCCGATATCGACGAGGCATTGACGCTCGAATTGGGCGAGACCGCCCGTGAATATGCGCGCGCCGAGGGCTACAACTTCATGGGCGCGGTCACGGTCGAGATGGTGATCGACAATGCGCTCAAGCCCGGTCGCTTCGCGATCGTCAGCCGCATGCGCGACACCGGTGGCGGTCTGGGTGCTGGCTCGTTGGTGCTGTCGAGTGGCGAGCGGATCACGCTGAGCAAGCAGATCATCACCATCGGTCGCCTGCCTGACTGCACGATTCCTGTTCCCGATGCGAACGTCAGCCGTCGTCACGCCGAGATCCGCCCCGCCGGTGCGGCAT
Organism: Ilumatobacteraceae bacterium; assembly: GCA_025451395.1. GTDB lineage: Bacteria > Actinomycetota > Acidimicrobiia > Acidimicrobiales > Ilumatobacteraceae > UBA668. The sequence continues at coordinate 1,489 of JANWKM010000165.1, read as the reverse complement.
ACGTATTGGTCGACCTGGGCAGTACGAACGGTTCGAAAGTGAACGGCGCTCGCATTCAGCGCGAACACGTGCTCCGCGACGGCGACATCGTGAGCGTAGGAATCACCCACCTGCGCTTCGAGGCCTCGTGACCCGTGTCTCGTTAACTCATCGGTCGACAAATCGAGGACCATCGTGAGCGATGCACAGCTCAACATCCTCAACTACGCACTCCTCGCGCTGATCTATCTCTTCTTCGCACGCGTACTGTGGGCCGTGTGGAGCGAAGTGCGCGGCCCGCGCCCAGGCGTGCATAAACCGCAGCCAGTAAAGGCCCGCGCCGGGGTTCCCGACGCCACCAAGAAGGCGTCGCGTCCACCGGTCCCCGTACCAGCCGCGAAAAACCAACAGCGCGGTCATCGCGGCACCCCGTCGCGAGTGGTAGTGCTCGAGCCGAAGGTTCGCAAGGGGTCGGCGTATCCCATCGGGACCGAACTCACTGTCGGCCGCGGCGCGAATTGCAGTATCGGAGTTCCTGATGACACATTCGCCTCGCAACTCCACGCCCGCGTGGCGCTTCGTAACGGGTCGATCTGGTTGGAAGATCTTGGCAGCACGAACGGCACGCACCTGAACGGCGCGAAGGTGACGATGCCGGTGCAACTTGCCGTTGGCGATCGTGTGCAAATTGGCAGCACCATTTTCGAGGCGGTATGAAAAAGCGATCCTCGTCCTCGTCCTCGTCCTCGGCGCTCGTCATCGGCTCCGCGTCCGACGTCGGGCGCGTGCGCACCGGCAACGAGGACGCGTTCGTCGCTGAACCGCTGGTCGTCGGTGTTGCCGATGGCATGGGCGGCCATCAGGCCGGCGAGGTAGCTAGCGCGATTGCGGTGCGAACGTTGCTCGAACGAGTGGGCGACGGTGCCCCCAGTGTCGAAGCGGCCATTGCAGCCGTCGTCGAGGCCAACACCGCCATCTATAACGGTGCACACAACAACGTCGAACAGCGCGGCATGGGTACGACACTGACAGCGATGATCGTGCTCGCCGACAAAGAACCCGTTCGCCGATTCGTGTTGCTCAACGTCGGCGACAGTCGCACCTATCTCCTGCGCGGTGGTCGATTGCGGCGAGTGACCATCGATCACAGCTACGTGCAAGAACTGGTGTCTACCGGCCACATCACCGAGATCGAGGCGCGCACCCATCCGCGGCGCAACATCGTGACCCGCGCGCTCGGCATCGAGGCGACTGTGCGGGTCGACACGTGGGTGCTGCCATTCGTGAAGGGTGATCGCTACCTGTTGTGCAGCGACGGCCTTGTCGACGCGGTCGACGACCGCGAGCGTGCCAAGGGCATGACCTCGAACCGCGACCCTCAGCGCGCGGCGCAGGCTCTCGGCGCTGTCGCCAATCATCACGGCGGACGCGACAACACCACCGTCGTCGTGGTCGACGTTCTCGAAGGCGACGTAACCGGCGACAGCACCGCCGATCTCGACCTCGACCT
>JANWKM010000164.1 GCA_025451395.1 Ilumatobacteraceae bacterium | reverse complement strand
GGCTCGATGCTGATGCAGTCGAATCAGTGCTCGCTGCTGCGGGGCACCGAGTCGTGCGCCGCCGCGAAGGTCCAGCCGGGTTGACCGCACGCGAGGTCGAGGTGTTGCGGCTCGTTGCGTACGGACACTCGAACAAGGAGATCGCGCGCCGACTGGTGATTTCGGCGAAGACCGCCGGCAACCACATCGAACACGTCTACACCAAGATCGGCACGTCCAGTCGCGCCGCCGCGAGCTTGTTCGCGATGCGCCACGGCCTACTCCCCGAGGAGTAGTCCCCCAGGTCGAGTTGCGGTCTGTATTACAATCTGTGATACTGAATGGATGGCAAAGCTGATTTCGGTTCGGCTCGATGATGAGGCTGAGCGCGCACTTCGCCGCCTAGAGGCTTTGGGACTCAGCCAGTCCGAGGCAGTTCGTTCGTCGCTTCTGTTGTCTGCCGAGCGCGTTCGCCTCCGCAAGGCGCTGAGTATTGAGGTCGCAGCGTTGGAGGCTGACGAAACAGATCGTGCCGAAATGCTCGCCGTTGCAGACTTGATGGAGTCGCTGCGTGCGCCGGGGTGAGATATACAAGTTTCGAGTCCCCAAGGGTGTTGGTCACGAGCAGTACGGCGAGCGCTTCGGGGTGGTCGTTCAATCTGATGCGCTGCTGCCACGATCGCTCGTGATTGTTGCGCCGACATCGACAAGCGCGCGGCCAGCGTCGTTCCGCCCGGGGATTCAGGTCGAGCGAACGCAGACCCGAGTGCTTGTCGAACAGGTAGGAGCCGTCGACGTACAGCGACTCGGCAAGCGGGTCGGTCACGTCTCTGCGGAAGAACTGTGGGCGATCGACGACGCGCTCTCCACAGTTCTCGGTCTCGACTGAAGAGACTTACGCGTTGGGGTGGGCATAGAGCCAGTCGACGATGTCGGCGGCGAATGTGGTTTGCAGTCCGGGAATGTGTGGGCCGCCTTCGATCGTCCACAACTCGACGGCACCGTCGACAGGACAGCCGGTGAAGCCTTCCTTCGTCGTCTCCACGCCTTCAATGTTGTTCGCGATGTCGATCGTTCCGAGCGACTCGTGCCCTCCGGTGCAGCCGTTGTAGGTCGACCAAGTCTCGACTGTCGTTTCTGCGGATGGATACTTCGCGAGCAGCGTGCGACCGCCGTCGTACTGGATGGTCTGGTCCGCAGTGCCGTGTAGTTGCAGGATGTTTACGGGCTCGGATGGGGCGCACTTGGTCGCGTCGAGCCACGTAGCGCCAGCCAGGCTGACGATTGCGGCGATGCGATCGGCGTGGTCACACGCCATCCGATACGACATGAAACCGCCGTTCGAGTGGCCAACGAGGTAGATGCGCGTCTGGTCCACGTTGTAGGCCGCCGACACCTCATCGATGATGAATGTCAGGTAGCCCGAGTCGTCGACGGATTGTGTGTCGTCGCAGCACGCATCGGTGGCATTCCAGAAATGTTTGCTGATGCTGTTGATCAGACCGTCGGGGTGCACGTACAGAAAGCCACGCGTCTCGGCTTGCGGTTGCAACTGGAAGTACGCCTCTTGCAACTCGCCCCACGCTGAAAATCCGTGCAGTAGAATGACGAGCGGCGCGGGAGTACCCGAGTCGTAGGTACTGGGTACGAAGACGTTGTACGGGCGATCAGCGAACGCCACCGGGGCAATGGTTGATGACGAATCCACCGGCAGATCCACTGGCGTCGTCTCGACCACCTGCGTCGTCGGCGTTGCGGTCGCGGCCGAGGTCGGTGCGTTCGTTGTCTCGCCCCTACCGTGATTGCCGCATGCGGCGAACACGAACACGGCAGTGGCGGTCAGCGCTGAAGCAAAGCGTCGCATCCGAGCACTCTACGCACCTAGCGTGATTCTGTGTTCTCGGTCGATCGCTATTTGCGGCGCATTGGTATCACCGATCCCATCGGCCCGCCAAGCCTGGCGCTCCTCACGCACCTGCAACTTTCGCATCTGGTGCACGTGCCCTTCGAAAACCTGCATGCGTTTCATCGACGTGGCGTGCGCACCGATGTCGAATGGTCGTATCCGAAGATTGTCGAGGAGGGCCGCGGCGGATGGTGCTTCGAGTTGAACGGTTGCTTCGGTGAGCTCCTGCGCCGCGTCGGCTTCGCGGTCGACTATGTGCCGTGCCAAGTGTGGGAGGCGGAGCCGGCCGAATGGGGTCCGATTCGCGACCACCTCGGCCTTATCGTTCACCTCGATGAGCAGCGCTGGTTCGTCGATGTCGGTTTCGGTGACTGCTGTATCCACCCGTTACAGGTGACCGATGGAGAAACGCCAGCGGTACCGCGACGCGCTCGCATCGATCTTCATGAGACCGGCTTCACGCTGACCGAGCTGATGCCGGTCGCCGGAGCGCAACCGGTGTGGGAACCGCAACTACGGATCCTCTTCGAACCGACGCAGCTCGCCGCGTTCGAACAGCGCAGCAATTACCTACAGACCGAGCCGGGACTCAGTTGGACCGAGAAGGCATTCGCGACACGGGCGCTCGACGCCGACGGTTCGCGTGTGACGTTGCGAATGGAGGTGTTGCGCCAGCGCATCGGCAGCGGCGAGTTCCGCGAACACTCTGTTACGCCCGACGATTGGAGCGACTTGTTGCTGCAGCACTTCTCGCTAGTCGACACCATCTAGTCGACGACATCTAGTCGACGACAGAACGCGGCGACAGGTCTTCCGCCGCTTGGCGAACCTGCCAATCGCGATCCTGCAACGCCGCCTGCAGCGCGGCGTCGACCTGCGGTCCACTGAACGGCGCCAGTGCCAGCACCGCTCGACGCCGTATCGCGGGTGTGTCGGCGCAGCCAGCGAGTATCGCCGGTAAGCCGCGCGCGTCGCCGATCGCGCCCAACGCGGCTATGGCGGACTCTCGAACGAGCGGTTCGCTCGCCTCGGTTGCCAGCACCATCAATCTCGTGAACTCTTCCTCACTCACGACTTCGTGTTCGCCGCACGCCCAGGCGGCAGCCTCGACCACGCTGTCGTTGGTGTCGTGCAGCAACGCGTTCAGCGAAAGGTCGCGGCGCTTCGCCGCCAGCATCGCCGCCCGCCGGCGGACCGTGTACTCGTCGTCGACGAACGCACCGAGCAGGTCATCGTCGGTGAGCGCGCCGATTCGTTCGAGCGCACCGAGCGATAACTCGCGCAGCACGGGATCACTGCTCGCCAACGATTCGCGGGCGGTGGCCTCGTCGCCGCTATGCCCCGCCTCAGCTACTCGCCGCCAAGCGTCGGCGGCCTCACCACTCATTTCTTCAGCATGTCGGTGAGCGTGATCACGATCCACGCGCCGCCGAACGCGATGACCGTCGCGGCCACGGCACCGACCCATAGTGCCAACCCGCCGCTCGCAACCACCGCCCACACCCGCCTCCACAGCGGCGTGCGCTCGACCAGGTGCGCCCTCCGCTCGACCAGCCTTGGCGGCACGGTCGTGCCAGGTTCCAAGCGGGCGCGTGCGGAATCGGCCGTCGCTCTGGCAGGCTTTCGCCATCCAGAAGCAATTAGCGCAAGAATGGCAAGGCCGGCAATCCAGCCTGCGGCGGTGGTGAGCTCGGTGACGTTCACTGAACAGGAGATCGTAATGGAGCCCGTGCCGCAACTCGCTGCGCCCTCGCGCTTGCACCGACTGTGGGCCGTTCCATTTGCCGCACTTGGTGTTACCGCCGTTTTGGCACCGTTGGTGGCGACAGTGATTCCGAGCACTGCGTTCATCGACAAGTCACGCTGCACCGAGTTCGACACCACATCCGAGAGCTTCCCGCCGCCGTGCCTCGCGGCGGTCGATGAAGCCGTCGAGTATGCCTTAGTTCCCGCGGACGCCGAGCCCGTGCTTCCTCGCGTGGCGATTGCCGGCGCGCCCACGTTCGAAACGCACGGCAACATCTACTTCATCACCGTCAAGCAACCACCGATCACAATGCTCGACTGGTTCGTCACGCGCGAGAACAAGGCGGCCAGGTTCTACAGCCACCGCGATAAGTACGGCGATCGGAACGATGATCAATTATTCCAAGCCGGTCAGCAACAAATGCGCACCGCCAAAGACAACGCGATGTACGTCGCTCTCAAGGCTGCCGGCTACGACGTCACCCTCGAGCCGGGCAACGTCATCATCGATTACTTGATCTGCCTCGAAGCCAACGCGGCGGGTACGGAGTGCGTGCGATACAGCCCGGCCGATGCGTTGCTCGATCCGGGTGATGTGCTGAAAAAGGTGAACGATGTCGACATCACGATCCTCGACGACCTCACGCAAGCCCTCGCCGACGTACCTCCCGGCACAATGATCCCGATCGAGTTTGAGCGTGATGGCGTTGCGCTGTCGGGTGAGATCGAAACGATCCTCGCGCCCGGCGAAGATCCGCCGCGAACCATCATCGGGTTTCGGCCGATCGACACGACGACCGTCACGCTGCCACCTGGCTTGACGGTGCAGTTCAAGACCGACGCGATCGGTGGCCCCTCCGCTGGCCTGGCGTTCACGTTGTCGCTGATCGACGCGCTCACCGAGGGCGATCTGACCGGCGGACTCGATGTGGCCGTCACCGGCACGATCGATGTCGAGGGCAACGTTGGTGCGATCGGGGGACTGAACTCGAAGGCGTCGGCGGTGCACCAGGTCGGCGTCAAGTACTTCCTCGTGCCTGTGAATCAGGGCGTGGATGGCCCCGACGGAATTCTGCGCGCCCGCGAGGTCGTCGGCGACGACGTCCGGATAATTCCCGTCGCAACGCTGCAAGATGCGCTGAATGCGCTGGAACTTCTCGGTGGCGATCCGGTGAATCTGGCCCATGACTAGTACTGACTAGTGCCACCCCTTCCGCCTGCAACCAACGTACGCTGGCGCCAATATGGCAGTGAGGATTGCTCGGCCCGATCCGTCGGCGCCGGCGGACGTCTCGACGGCAACCTTCACCACGTCGCGACGCGGCTTCGACTCAGCTGAAGTGCGCGAATTTCTCCGCATGGTTGCCGCCGAGATGGCTCGATTGCAGGCTCGAGAGACAACGCTCGAAAAAGAGCTGAAGGCCGCGCAGGAAATTCCGCCAGTGACACTGGCCGATCTCGACAAAGAAGTCGTCAACGACCTGGCCGGTGAAGAGGCCGCGCGAATTATCGCCACTGCCCGCGAGACGGCCGCGCAGATCAAGTCGAGCGCCGAGGAAGCGTCGTCGCGGCTGTTGCTCGACGCCAACGAAGAGGCACAGCGAGTACGCGCCGAGGCCGAGGTCGAAGCGGGCCGTCGCCGTCAAGATGCAGCGTTGAGCGCAGAAGACGAGCTGCAAATGGCGAAGCAGCAGGGCCGCGACATGGTGAACGAGGCTCGTGCGTATCGCGAGCGCGTACTGGGGGAGTTGTCGCGGCGCCGTGAACTGGCCCGCAAACAAATCGAGCAACTGATCGTCAACCGCGATCGGTTGATGCAATCATTCGAGCGATCGCGGTTGATGGCGATCGATGTGATCACCGAGATGGCACCCGGTGCACCCTCCGAACTGGTTGACCTGTCACCGGTGACGGGACCGGTGCCCGTGACCAAGCCGGCTCGTGTCGTTGAAGAGAAACCGCTGCCTGTCGTTGTCTTTGAAGGGGTAGTGGTTGCACCGGCTGAGCCCGAGACGGATGTCGACGATCTGTTTGCACGCCTGCGCGCTGCCAGCGAAGTTCCCGTCAAGAAAGCGAAGCCGAAGCCGAAAGCGAAAGCGTCGGCCAACGATTCCTCAACGGCGAAAGCCGCGACCAAGAAGCCTGATCAGTTGCCCAATCAGCTATCGGTGTTCCAGGCGTCGCCATTAGAGCCGGAAGCCATTGTCAGCGTTCTCGACTCCGCGTTTGCTCGTCGCGATGCTGAACTCGCGCCGCTGATCGCGGCTGGCTCGCGCAACTTGAAACGTGTGCTCGCCGATGAGCAGAACGACGTTCTGCAACTGCTTCGCGGCCGCAGCGCGGTTCGGTCACTGATGATCGTCTTGCCCGACGCCGCCGCGCACACTCAGCGATACTCCGATGCCATCGCCGAAGAACTGATGCACGCCGCCGTGGCCGGCGCGGCCGGCGTCGACGATGGACCGGCCGACGACCATCGCGCCACCATCTCTCGTGAAGCGGCACTCGAGCCAGCGATCGATGCCCTCGCGGTCGCCATCGTTTCCCCGTTACGCGATCGGCTGGAACGCTCGATCGACGCGGCCGACGGCGACAACGAAGAATTGGTCGGGCTCACTCGCACCGTCTATCGCGAATGGAAGACCCGTCGCATCGATGAGCATCTCGACCATGTCGTCCACCTGGCGTTCGGTCGTGGCGCGCTTGCCGTGCTGCGCCCGGGCACGCCGGTGTGTTGGGCGGTCGACCCGAGTGGTCGTGCCTGCCCCGACGCGGAGGACAACGCGCTGGCCGGGGCAATTGGTGCCGGCGACAAGTTCCCGACCGAGCACGTTTTTGCACCAGCGCACGAGGGCTGTCGCTGCATGCTGTTGCCCGCGGCCCGGTAGCGTTCGGCGCGTGCGGAACTCAGCCGACCTGCCCCGCCGCGTACGGCGCAGTGGTTTCAGCGATCGCGGGCGATCACTGCTGATCATCGGTGTCATCCTCATCGTTGGCTTGCTGCTGTCGGCTCGGCTGCTGTCGGGGTTTTATGTCGACTACCTGTGGCACAAATCGATCGGTCGCACCGACGTCTTCTGGGGAGTGTTCGGCGCCAAGCTGACGATGTTCGCGATGTTTGCGGGCACGTTCATCGCGGTCGCGATCGTCAACCTGGTGATCGCCGACCGGCTGGCACCGAGCACGTTCGCCGCCAACACCCATCCGCTGGTCGAGCGGTTCCATGAATTCTTCGGCCACCGCATGCGCATCGTGCGCTTCGGCATCGCCGTCGTCGTCGGCCTGCTCTTCGCGGCACCAGCGATCGGCCGTTGGCAGGACTGGCTGATGTTCCGCAACAGCAAGTCGTTCGGCATCAACGATCCGCATTTCGGCAACGACGTCGGGTTCTATTTGTTCAAGCTGCCGTTCATCACGTTCGTACTCGATTGGCTGTTCATCGCCGTCGTGTTCATCACCCTGCTCGTCGTTGCGACGCACGTGTTGTCGGGCGGCATCGTCTTGCAACCGCCGCGACCGAAAGTTCGTCGCGCCACCAAGGCGCACATTGCTGTGTTGCTCGCCGTGTTGGCGGTGTTGAAGGCCGGTGACTATTGGGTGACGCGCTACGAGCTGACGACCGCCAATCGCGGCGCCGTGCGCGGCGTGACGTATGCGGTCGACAATGCGCAACTGCCCGCCGTCCTGTTGCTCGCGTTGATCGCATTGCTGACCGCCGCGCTATTCCTCAGCACCTTGAAGACCGACCGGTGGCGACCTGCTGTTGTCGCCAGTGGTTTGTGGGCGATCGTCGCGCTCATTGGTGGTGTCATCTATCCGGCCACCATTCAGTCGCTGGTCGTCAACCCCAACCAGCGCGACAAGGAAGCGCAGTACATCGCCTACAACATCGCTGCCACCCGCAATGCACTGGGCATCGCCAATGTCACCGTCCAGTCGGTCGAGTTCGGAACGCTGACGCGCGCCGAGGTCAGCGAGAACATCGCCGCAATCACCGATGTGCGCAAGATCAAGCCCGACCAAAAGATGGTCACCCGCTTTCGCACCGACAAGGGCAAGCCAGGGCAGACCATCAACGATCTCGACCCCGACCGCTATGTCGTCGATGGCGAACTACGCCAAGTGATCGTCGGTGCCAGCGAACTCGACCTCGGCCAGGTCGGTAACAAGTCGTGGCAGGGAACGCACCTCATCAACACGCACGGTTGCGGGCTGGTCATGTCGTCGGCTGGCCAGGTCGAGGCCGATGGCAACCCTGCGTATCGCGATGACATCGTGACGATAGATCGACCAGAGTTGTATTTCAGTCCGGGGCTGGGCGGCTACTCGATTGTCAATTCGTCGGTTGTCGAGACGCCGTGCCAAGGAGCAGAAGAGGCCCCGTACGAGGGCGACAATGGCGTGCCGTTGTCGTCGGCACTTCGGCGGTTCGCGTTCGCGCTCACCGAGCTGGACTACAACCTGATCGGTTCAAGTGCAATCATCGACGATTCGCAGTTGCTGATGCACCGCAACCCGCGCGATCGAGTGCAAGAGCTGGCGCCGGTCCTTTCCTTCGACGGCGATCCGTACCCGGTTGTGATCGACGGCCGCGTTCTATGGGTGATCGACGGCTACACGACCAGCAACCGCTACCCGTACGGCCAGAGCGCGGATCTGTCGCAACTCGATTCCGGTGCCGGGTTGAAGCACTCGTTGAACTACGTACGCAACAGCGTGAAAGCTGTCGTCGACGCGTACGACGGTTCGGTCACCATGTACGTGAACGATGAATCCGATCCGGTGTTGTTGGTGTGGCGTTCCGTGTTCCCCGACTTGTTCACGCCGCGCAGCGATATGCCCGAGGAACTGGTGGCGCACTTGCGTTACCCAGAGGAACTGTTCCGTTTGCAAACGGCGGCCTACGCGAAGTACCGGCTCGACGCGTCGGCGTTCTTCGATCGCGATGGTGCGTGGTCGGTGGCTCTGGCAGCACCCGATCAGCCACCGCAGGGTGGTTCCGGCAATGGAAGCACCGACACGACTACCGACAGCGAGGTGGCCGTGGAAGATGCTGGCACCGACAATTTCGCGACCGAGGCTTCGGCCGACCGCTTTATTCCGTATTACGCGATGTTCCATCCCGACGGCACTGCGGAATCCTCGTTCCGCATCTTCCGGCCGTACCAGCCGTTCAGTGTGAAGAACGAGCGGCTTGAAATGGTCTCGTACATGACCGCCACCGCTGATGGCCAATTGATCGCGTACGAAGTCACCGGTTCGTTGCCGGAGGGTCCTCTTGTAGTCGGCGCCAACATCTCGAGCGACGCCGCGTTTGCACCGCGGGTTACCGAGCTCGGACTCGCCGGTTCGCGCGTTGTCTATGGCGATCTACAAATGATTCCGGTGGCCGACAGTTTGTTGTGGGCACGACCGGTGTACGTCGAGTCGGAAGGGGTCGGTCAACCGCAAGTTCGTTTGGTCGTGGCCTACTACGACGGCGAAGTTGGCTTCGGCGAGACGTTGGGCGAGGCACTGGCTCAACTGTTCCCGGGGCTGAACGTCGACTTCGGCGACGTCGTCGGTGCAACAGCCACTCCATCCGACCCCGATGCACCGCCCGACGATGCCACCGTCGCGGAACTCTTGGCCGACGCCGAGAACCTGTTTGCCGACGCTGAGAAAGCGTTGCAAGACGGCGACCTTGGTGAATACCAAGAAAAGGTCAACGCGGCAATGGAGTTGGTGCAGCGAGCTCTCGACCTGCTGAACGACTGACTTCCTAACGACTGGCGGGTTCAGCCGCCCTTGGCGCGGCGTACGTGTTCGGCCAGTGTCGCCAGATCCTGGCGGAAGGCAATCTCGTATCGTGCTTGCTCTTCGGCGAGTTTGATCTGCGCGTCTTGCAGTTCGAGCAGTAGCTCGGCGTTGAGCTGTCGATTGCCGTTGCTGGAAGGGCTAGTGCCGTCGCCGTTCGAGTTCCCGAAGCCGTCGATGTCGCGTCCGAGTTCGGTGACTTGATTGGTCAGCTCGGTGCTGACTGCGCTCATGCGATGTTCGATGGCGGCCAACTTCTCAGCAGTTTGCCGAGCCCGCAGATCGCCGGTCTCGACTTGCTCTGAGAGCACCTCGACGCGATAGCTGAGTGTCTGCACCTGTTCGCCGAGGCCGTTGTACTCGGCGCCAGGTTGACTCGGTGCTGGAACCCCACGCGAGCCGTTCGACAACTCGGCGATGCGATCACTGAGATTGCTCAACTGTGCGCCGAATTCGGCCTGCGCGGTGACACGCGCGTTTAGCTGCGACAGCTGGCCGGCGAGTGAATCGATTGTGTCGACGCGCGCGCTGATATCGTCGAGCCGCGCGGCAAGTTCGGGATCAGGTGCGTTGTCGCTGGCGAGCGACAAAGGCGGGAGCGGTGCGGGTGTTGCGACCCTTGTGGCCAGGTCGCTGATGAGCGCTTCGATTTCCTCAAGCCGCGACGCGCCGGGGACTGCTTCGACGCGACTCGTCAACTCGTCGACGCGGGCGCCGAGGTTCGGATCTGGTCGTGGCGCATTCTGCGCATCGACCACAGCTTCGGCGGCGGCCGCTGCCTTTGCGGCTGCGCTCGCGGCGGTGGCAGAAGCCGCGGCCGCGGCCGCAGCGATGGCACCGAGTTGTGCCTCGACCTCGTCGATGCGGTG
>JANWKM010000163.1 GCA_025451395.1 Ilumatobacteraceae bacterium | reverse complement strand
GACGCAGCAGCGTGACGCCAGCCGTCAATGTTTCGTGCTGGGCCCACGCATCGAGTTGCCAGCGCACTCGCTCGACCATCGCTGCCGCGCTCAACCCGCTGCTGCGGTACCAGGCGCGCTCGCTCTTCTCGCCATGTTCCGTTTCGGCAGCGACGACCAATCGCGTGCATACCCTGCCGCCAGCAGCTAGTTGATCGACCAGTTCTTCTGCCAGTTGCCGAGCGACGAACACGAGTACATCGGAGTGATGCACTGGTTCTTCGAAGACGCGCTGCACCGCCAGGCCAACGGGAGGATCGTGCGTGCCGGGAAGCCGATCATCGCCACCACTGGCGATGCGATGGGCGAATGAGCCAAGCGGCCCGAACCGTGCTGCCACATCGAGCACCGGAAGCGTGGCGAGCGCGCCGAGGTGATGCACACCCAAGCGACCGAGCAGCTGCACGAACTCAACCGGCACCCCGGCCACAACCGTGAGCAACCGCACCGGCAACGGCGCAAGAAACTCAGCAGCGGCTCGCTGGCCAGCAGCGATCACCACCGGCTCACCTGCACGCGCAGCACGACGAGCAGCAACGCCAGCGGCGAAGCGACCATCGGCGATACCCAATCCGAACGAACCCCTACTGATTTCGCTGGCTATGCGTGTGACGGTGACCGCCATCGCTGTCTCACCACCGAAGTAGCGCGCTGGGCCGCGCGCCATGAACGTGAGCGTGCCCGATTCTGTGACCTCGAGTCGCGGCACGATCGCGGCCACGGCCTGTACCACACGTTCGAAGGCGCGGGCGTCGCGCGTCGGATCGTGTTGCTCGATGCGCACGAGCGGGCAGCGTGCCTGCGCCTCGCGACGACGTTGCCCAACAGCAATGCCCTCGACGCCGGCGGTGACCGAATGAGCGACGACTCGGTTTGCGTGCAGCACCATCACCGGCTCGTTGGGTGCCGCACCAACGACAACCACCGGCCAATGCGGACACCACAGCACTGCTACCCGAGGCACGACTACCCGGTTCGACATAACGCCACCACCGACTGGCCTTCTATCCCGCCAGCGGCTGTGGGAAGCCACAACTCTGTGTGCCGTGGGCGTGGCACACGTCGACCGGAGAGCTGCACTCGTGCGCGCCGACCGTTAGCAACACCACATCCTTCACCCAACCCCTGCCATTGCGCCTGTGTCACGTCGAAACGCAGGTCGCCCGCGAACGCGGCGTTGGCACCGATGGTGATGATGACGACACCGCGCGCTTGCGCACGCGCCACCAGCCGCCGGGCTGTGCCTGTCCGTATGCGCAAAGTTCCCGGACCGAGCAGCAACACATCGAAGCCATCGATCATCGCGGCAAGCACGTCGGCCCAGGTGGCGTCGTCGAAACCGGCCGTCACTCCAACGACAGGTTCGGTCACCATCACCAACCGCGCCGGCACCACACCTAACTCGGTAGCGGCCGCAACACCGACGTCGGGAAACCCGGCGACCGCGACCCATGCGCCTTCTTGTGACGGTCCGGCCGCCAGTGCCAGCGCCAGCGTGGCCGCGGCTAGCCCTTCGCAACCCACGATGCTGCCCCGTTGCAGCACTGCCCCAGGTAGCAACGGTTCGAACGCGGGCAACACCGCCAACGTCCGTTCGCGCGCAACAACACCCGACAACACTCCACGTTCGGCAAGTTCGGCGAGGCTGGCAGTGACGGCCATTCGGGCACTCTAATCGAACATATGTACGATCCGTCAAGAGTGCTCGTTAATCCCTGGCTAGCCGTCATCCGGCCTTTGCGAAGATTGCGCCCATGGCCACTACTCGACGAGCCGACATGTTCATGGATCTCAAGGACGATCCGCGTGAGAACCGACAAAGGTTGGGCGACGAGCGCAGCTCGCTGGTCGAGACCCTCCGCGACGTTCGCCTCACACTGGAGATGAAGTGCGCAGGTCTCGATGCCGAGGCCATGGCGCGGCGCGCCGTCCCGCCTTCGACAATGTCGCTCCTTGGGATCGTTCGACACCTTGCCGACGGAGAGCGTGAGACGTTTCGAAACCTGATGGCGGGACAGGGCGTGCCCCGGCTGTACTGCTCGCCTACCAATCGCGACGGCGATTTCGACGGCGCGGTTGCCGACACGCAGATGGTTGCGGATGCGTGGGCAGCTTGGCGGTCAGAAGTGAACTTCGCTGAACGGTTCGTAGCCGAGGCGCCAAGCCTGGACATCACCGGCAACGATTCCTTAAATCAGCACGGCAGCGGCGGCGGGGATATGTCGCTACGCGAGGTGCTCATCAGCATGATTCACGAGTACGCCCGCCACCTTGGCCACGTCGACATATTGCGTGAGCAGATTGACGGACGCATCGGGCAGTAACGCTGGCTGGTTAGTGCTCGGCCTTCCATTTGGCCATCGCGGCGCGGCTGCGCTCGACCAATGTCGGCGGCACCAACGACAGGTACGCGGCCTCCGGGCCAGTGGCACCAGCAGGCGCGGCTGCGGCGGGCGCAGCATCGGCCTCGGGTGCCGGGTCGTCGAACACTGGCATCTCCATGCCCGGCTTCCAGTACTGGTACATGTCGCGCACGAGGTCGCTGAGTCCGCCCGAGTCGGACGGGTTGGTCAGATCAACCGTGATCATGTTGCTGTACATGTGAACGGCGTCGACCTTGCCCGACGACAGCAACGTGCGCGCCAGCATCGCTGCCGGGCGTGGGCCGATTGCATCGTCGAGCGAGCGGAAGACCTCATGGCCCATGCCGGTGAGCGTGCGATTGGCTTCGAAGCGAATGACCCCGGGCTTCGTGCTCGGCCGTTCGACAACGGCGACTTGTTGACCCATACGGCCAGCGTACTGGTAGCGGTCATTACCATCGAACTTGATGATCACTCAGCACGAGTTCGGTGGCACCAAGTGGATCGATGTGGTCGACGCGACCGACGAGGAGCTGGAGACACTCGACCGCGACCATGGGCTGGGCGATCGCACCTTCGACGAGGCCCGGCGCCGCTCGGCTCGCCCGACGATGCAACGACTTGCTGATCACGCCTACATCGTGGCGTTCAGCGGTTCTCTCGCCGAGATCGACATGTACATCGGCGACGATTGGTTCATCACGATTCGTCGCCATGACGAAGAGGGGCGCGAATGGGACACTGCGGTAGCGGTCGCTCGCGTTGAGCGATTGGGCACGGCTGCCACTCCGGCGATGATTCTGGCGACGGTGTTGGAGGAGCTGGTCGACGGCTACTTCGACAGCACCGACGTATTGGAGGACCAACTCGAGGAGATCGAAGAACGCATCTTCGGCGACCCGGTCGAAACCCCGCGAGCGGAGCAGAAGGTGCAGGCAGAACTGTTCGGCGTGCGCCGGAAGCTGCTCGAGTTGCGGCGTGCAGTCGTGCCACTGCGCGAAGTTCTGTCGGCACTACTGCGCCGCGAAGTGACATGGTGCGATGGCGACGAGGCACTCATCGTCATTCGCGATACCTTCGACAAACTGCTGCGCGCGGTCGACATCGTCGATGAATTGCGCGAGCTGGTCGGCAACGCTGTCGATGCCCATCTGGCGGTGATGAGCAACCAGATGAACGCGGTGATGAAGCGACTCACTGCCTGGGGCTCGATCGTCTTCGGCGCAACTCTCATCGCCGGCATCTACGGCATGAACTTCGTTCACATGCCCGAACTCGAGTGGTACTACGGCTACCCGTTCGCGCTCGGCACGATGGTCGTCCTCAGTTCCGTGCTGTATCGCGTCTTCCGCCGCCGCGACTGGCTATGAACTGAACGCGTCGATCATGGCGTGGACGTCGCCAAGCGGGTACAGGATCGGGCAGGTGCAACCGTGATCGATGTACTCCTGAACCTTCGCACGCGCTTCGGTGGGAGTGCCGCTGGCGGTCAGCATGTTCACGATCTCGTCGGGCACGAGCTTGCTGGCCGCCGCAACTTGTTCGTGGGTGGCCGGCCAGGTCAGCACCTCGCCCACCTTGTCGAGCAAGCTCTGCGGCACGCCTGATGCCTTCATGATGTGTGGCTGCTGACCGAGGTACTGCGTCACCATCATGCGCGCCATGTCGAGCGCGGTCTGGTGGTCTTCATGGACACTGCAGACCACTAGTTGGGGACGGTCGATGTCGGCGAGTTTGCGACCGGCCTTCGCCGCACCGCGTTCGAGTGCTTCGATCGCTTTCGCGTTGTAGTCCGGCGACACCAGATAGTTCAGCACTGCGCCATCGGCGATCTCGCCGGTGAGCTCCATCATCTGCATGCCGGTGGCTCCGATGTAGATCGGCACGTCCTTGGGCCGTCGCTCTTGGTAGACGTAGTCCAATTCGACGCCGTCAAGGTGCACGTAGTGACCGTCGAACGTGACGGTCTCGTTGTGCAGCAGCGCGCGCACGACGTTGACGATCTCGCGCATCACGGTCAGCGGACGTGCCCGGTCGATGCCGACCTTCTTTGCAAGCGGGTCCCACCAGGCACCAATTCCGAGGATCACCCGACCGGGAGCGAGGTCGTCGAGCGTGCTGAACGTCGCTGCCAGTCGGGCGGGGTTACGGCTCCAACAATCGACGACGCCGGAACCGATCTTGACGCGCTCGGTCACGCTGGCGAACGCCGCCATCGGCACTGTCGCCTCCCGCACCAGCCGACTCTCGGCCTGCCACACCGCATGAAAACCTTTCGCCTCCGCGTACTGCGCGATTGCCATCCCCTCACGGATCGGATGCGCGTCCTGCAGATAGACAGCCATTGGTGTCTTCATTGCCGTGCTCATACCCGTCACGCTAGAGCCTGGCAAACAAGCGCTTGGCCTGCTCGGCGGCGTTCGTCTGCACCTCGGCGATGTCGACTCGCGTCGGCAGCCCGTCGCGCAACAACACCTCACCAGCGTCGCTCTCGACATGGACCGCGCGCACGCCGGGGGTGAACGCAACGTGCCACGCGCTGTCGGCGTGTGGATAGTTCCACGTGACGCGATCTGCTCGCGCCTCGGGGAACAGCGCGTACCCATTGTCGAGCCATTGCCACACGGTGTCGGGTGACGCCAGCACATCCTCCTCGCGTAGACGCATGTATGCGAGACGAGCTTCCTCCAACATGTCGGCACCGATGCCGTCGGTGCCGAGCACAATTCGGTTCGGCCGCGCCGCCGGACGCGCATACCCCACCGAGTTGTTCATGTTGCTGCGCGGGTTGTGTGCAATCGTGCCCGGCAGCTCGCGATCGAGGTAGACGCAGTGCACGAGGTGCCAGTCGTCGCGAGCGAGTGCGTGCAGCCTGTCCCCCGCATCCGCGTCGTCCGGCGCCTCGGCCACATGGATGTGCACGCCAACGCCGAGATCGGCGGCAAGTGCCGCCGCGCTCGCCAGCGTGTCGTCGCTGCAGGTGAACGCTGCGTGTACACCCACCATGCCGCGCCCACCGGCGCGCAGGAACCGTTCGTTCTCGGCGAGTCCACGGCGGGAGCCATCGGCACCGTGGCGGTCGGTCACGCCGTAGGCGAGGTTTGTGCGCACGCCAACTTCGGCGCAGGCGTCGGCGATGATCGACAGGCTGCCCTCGATGCACGACGGCGATTCATGGTGATCGACGATCGCAGTCGTGCCACATTGCAACGCTTCGACGGCACCGAGCATCGCCGACCAGCGAATCATCTCGGCATCGAGCGCAACGTCGAGCCGCCACCAGATCTGTTCCAGAATTTCGAGGAACTTGGTCGGCTGCCGCGGTGGCGATGGCATACCGCGTGCCAACGTCGAGTACAGGTGATGGTGACTGCACACCATTCCCGGCGTGACGGCGCTCACTTGCTTTTCAGTCTTCGGAGCCGTTGGTGTTATCGGTGGAGACCTTGGGCTTCATTGGCAGCGTGTTGCGCCACTGGCCATCAACCATGTAGAGCGCCGTCGCGACTGCACCCGCCGTCGGCACCAGTCCGATCTCACCGACGCCCTTGATGCCGTATGCGGCTCTTGGTTGCGGTACCTCCACCAACTCAACGTCGATGGGCGGCATGTCCTTTGGCCGAATGATGCCGAGGCTGCGGATTGTCATGTTGGTCGGAAAGCCGCGCTCGTCGCTGGGGAAATCTTCGGTGAGCGCGTAGCCGAGCCCCATGTGCACCGAACCCTCGATCTGGCCCTCGCACAACCGCGGGTTCACGGCCTTGCCAACATCGTGAATGGCGATGACCCGTTCGATTGTTCCTGTTTCCTTGTCGGCGATCACGATCTGCGTCGCATATCCGAACGCAGCGTGAATCGTTGGGTTCGGCACCTTGGGGTCGCCGAGCTTCTGTGTCCAGTCGACGACGTGCTCGGCGTAGTGATCGACATCGGGCGCACAATCCGCAGCGAGCGCCACTGCACACGCCTTCTGCACACTCGCGGCGGCCATCAACGTGCCGCGGCTGCCGGTCGTCTGACCGAAGCCCAGCTGGCGGGTCGTGTCGACGATCACTTCGATACGCGCCGGATCGATACCCAGTTCGGTGACCGCGGTCTGCAGCGCGACTGTGTGTACGCCCTGGCCCATTTCGGTGAAGCCGTGGCGAACCTCGACCTTGTTGTCGGCGCTACGGAAGCGGACGACGGCGGCGCATACCTCGCGCAAGCCGTTGCCGAGGCCGGAGTTCTTCAGACCAAGACCCAGACCAACTGCCTTGCCAATCGCGAGCGCGGCGTCGATGTGCGGCTTGGCGCGATCGAGGCACTCCTCGGCCCCAGCGCAACCGTCGTCCATGATTTGCCCGGGCCCCCACACATCGCCGGGACGAATCACATTGCGCTTGCGCATCTCCCAGCCGCTGATACCGGCCTTGACGGCGAGGCGATCGATCACGCCCTCCATCGCGAACTGCGCCTGGTTAGCACCGAACCCACGAAACGCGCCGCACACCGGATTGTTGGTACGCACCGCGATTGTCTCGACATCGATATTGGGAATGCGATACGGACCGCCGGCATGGCCAGCTGCGCGCTCAAGCACCTTCATGCCTACGCTCGCATACGAACCCGAGTCGCCGATACCGCGCACCTTCAATGCGGTGAGCGCGCCATCGGCATCGCACCCTGCCCAGTACTCCAACCGAATCGGGTGACGCTTGGCGTGGATCAGCAAGCTCTCCTCGCGCGACAACGTGCACTTCACCGGCTGCTTCAGGATCCAGGCTGCGAGCGCCGTTTGGCCCTGGTTGGCCATGTCTTCCTTGCCACCGAAGGCGCCGCCGTTCGAGACCAGTTCGACCGTCACTTGATCGATGGGCACGTCGAGTATCGCCGCGATCTGATCGCGGTCGTCCCACACGCCCTGGCCGCCCGAGTACACGTGCAGGCGACCGTCGTCGGTGGGCACGGCAAGCGTGCTTTCCGGCTCGAGGAACGCGTGCTCGATGCGTTGCGTGTTGAAAACCTCGTGCACCACGTGAGCGCTGGCGGCGAAGGCAGCCTCGACATCGCCGCGCTGGTACGCGCTGGTCGACAGGACGTTGTCTTTCGTGCCGTATACCGCAATCTCAGGATCGGTGATTGCCGCGACAGCGTCGGTGATCGGCCGCAGCACGTTGTATTCGACGCGTACCAACTTTGCCGCCTCACGTGCGTGTTGCTTGGTGTCGGCGACGACGATCGCGAGCACGTCGCCGGCGTACGACGTGCGTTGTCCTTCACCGATGAAGATTGGCCAGTCCTTGTAGATGATGCCGATGTACTGCGCCCCGGGAATGTCGGCAGCGGTGTACACCGCGACCACACCGGGCGCAGACTTCGCGGCCGACGTATCGATGCGCACGATGTCGGCGCGCACATGCTCGGTGAGGTGCAGCGCTGCGTGCAGCAT
>JANWKM010000162.1 GCA_025451395.1 Ilumatobacteraceae bacterium | reverse complement strand
GACGTCACGCTCACACCTTGCTTCGCAAGGCGATTGGAGACGAGGCGTCGCACCGCGACGTCATCGTCGATGATGAGCAACCGCACTGCCGCCAGCATCGGACGTGAGGCGACGGCTCGCCATAGGCAAATCGTCCGTTCCTGACCCAACAATGGAAAACGCGCCCTCGGCAGGATTCGAACCTGCGCCTACGGCTCCGGAGGCCGACGCTCTATCCCCTGAGCTACGAGGGCGGGGGTGTCCACTAGTCCTTGAACGACAAGGGGACTGGCTCACGATAGCGAGCTGCGTTAGCGGCGCGGCAGGGGGTTGCGTTTCACGGCAACTGCGGCCGCAGCTGCATCTGCTGGTGTGTGACCCTTCCAGTACTGCGGGCCGTGACCGAGCTTGTACGCGACGTCGTTCGGGTTGTCGCGCTTGCACGAATCGAGCGTCATGCAACCGCATCCGATACACGCCGACGAGTCGTTGCGCAGCCGTTCGATGAGCACCGTGCGTTCGTCGAGCTTGTTACGCCAGTGCTTCGCCAACGCCTTCCAGTCGGCGGGAGTTGCGTTGCGATCGTCAGGTAAGACATCGAGCGCGATCTTGATCTCCTCGAGACTCAGTCCCAGCTCTTGCGCAGCGCGAATGACTGCGACGCGACGAAGAGTGTCGCGTTCATAGCGGCGCTGGTTCTTCACCGAACGACTTGTCTTCAGCAATCCCTGCGACTCGTAGAAGCGCAATGCCGAAGCGGCGATGCCCCCACGGGTCGCGAGTTGGCCGATCGTCAACAGCGTGGGAAGCGGTTGCGTCTTCTTGGCGGCCATCGCAGTCACTGTACCCCTGCAATTAACAATCGATAGCGTGTTCGCATGCGCGCTGGTGGCATTCGGATGATTGTCGTCGCTTGCACGTTGGGCGCAGCGGTCGGTCTGCTGCCCGGCGCAGTTTCCGCGCAGCCTGGGCGAACGACCGTTTGTCAGCAGGTCGCGACCAACGTCGGCGTGCGCAACCCGGCGACCAACCAGGTGATCGTCGTGCTCGCGAGTTTTGATGAGCGGGCCAAAGCGACGCTGGAGGTCGCAACCAAGACACGCAAGGGGTGGGTGTGCGGGCCGGCGATGTCGGCGCGCATAGGCCGCGTGGGCGTGCGACCACTGATCGATCGGCGCAGTGGCGATGGCACAACGCCGGCGGGTGTGTTCCCACTGGGCTCGATGACGGCGTGGGACGGTCAAGTGTTCAGCTTCTTCGGTAATTCCGCGAACCCCGGAGTCACGGCTGGCCCGTATCGACGCGTGAAGGCTGGCGATTGCTTCGGCGCGACGCCCAACAACGTCGATTATGGCCACCTCGTCCAACGGACGAAAGCGAAGTGTCAACGCCCCGACGAATATCTGCCCTCGGTGAAGTCGACGTACGTCCACGCGGCGCTGATCAGCGCCAATATGGAACCGAACGTGAGCGGCGACGCCACCGGCGAGGTTCCGTACGCGTCGGCGATCTTCCTGCACCGATTCAACCTCGACCCCGATGGCAACGCGCTGGCGACCTCCGGCTGTGTGTCGCTGGGGCTGAACAACCTCGTCGAGGTGCTGAAGGGCATGCAGTCGACGACGATGTTCGCGATCGGCGAGCCAAAGTGGCTGCTCGCCAATAGCTGACGCCCCGATTGCACGCCCCGGTACCATCGCGAGACCATGGCCGATCCGCTGTTCACCATTGCGGCGACGTTGCGCGCTGCGTTCGCGAAGGTGACAGGTCTGCCCGCGGACAGCATCGATCCGGTCGTGCGGCCGAGCGACCGCGCTGACGCCCAAGCCAATGGTGCGCTGGCGTTGGCCCAGCAGTTGGGCAAGAACCCGCGCGAGGTCGCCGCTGCCGCGGTGGCCACCGGACTGCTCGCCGAATCGTGCAGCACGGTCGAGGTCGCCGGGCCGGGCTTCATCAATCTCACGTTCAAGCCTGAGTTTCTCGCCGCACAACTTGCCGAGGCTGCGACCGACCCGCGGTTGGGCGTGCGGTCGGCCGCGCAACAACGCACCGTTGTCATCGATTACTCGCACCCCAACGTTGCCAAAGAAATGCACGTCGGTCACCTGCGCACGACGATGATCGGCGACAGCCTGGTGCGGCTGTTGCGCTTCGTTGGTCATCGCACGATCCTCGAGAACCACATCGGCGATTGGGGGCGGCAGTTCGGAATGCTGATCGAGCACTTGCTCGACGTTGGTGAAACAGAGGCGGTGCACCAGTTGTCGGTCAGCGATCTGAACACGTTCTACCGCGAGGCCAGCGAGAAGTTCGAGGGGAGTGAGGAGTTCAAAGACCGTGCGCGCCAGCGCGTGGTCGAACTACAGAGTGGCGACCCCGAGACGCTGGGATTTTGGCGTCTGCTGGTTGACGAGAGCATGCGCCACTTCAACGGGGTCTATTCGCGCCTCGGTGTGCTGTTGAGCAACGACGACCTGATGGGGGAGAGCGCATACAACGACATGCTCCCGATTGTGATCGCCCGACTGCGCGAGCAAGGGTTGCTGGTCGAGAGCCAGGGCGCTGAGGTTGTGTTCCCTGAGGGTTTCATCAACCGCGAGGGCGAGCCGCTGCCGCTCATTGTGCGCAACAGTGTTGGTGGTTTCGGTTATGCGGCGACCGACCTCGCGTGCATCATCGACCGCGTCGAGCGTTTGCATGCCGACCTATTGCTGTACGTCGTCGGTGCTCCGCAGGCGCATCACCTCAATATGGTGTTCGCTGTTGCGCGGATGGCGGGTTGGCTGGCGCCGCCGGTCGAGGCCGTGCACGTCGCGTTCGGCAACGTGCTGGGCGACGATCGCAAAATGTTCAAGAGTCGCTCCGGTGAAACCGTGAAGTTGAGCGATCTCCTCGATGAAGCAGTCGAGCGGGCGACGGCGGCGGTGCGTGAGAAGAACGACGAGATGCCACCAGCCGAACAAGCCGAGGTCGGTCGCATGGTCGGAATCGGCGCGATCAAATACGCCGACCTGAGCACCGATCGCATCAAGGACTACGTCTTCGATTGGGAACGCATGTTGTCCTTTGACGGCAACACGGCCCCGTACCTGCAGTACGCGCATGCGCGAATCTGCAGCATCTTCCGTCGGGCGCAGGTCGACCGCGCCTCGGTGCGCGCAGTGGTGCCGTCGCTCGCCGAACCACAGGAGAAGGCACTTGCACTCGCGCTGCTGCAATTCGACAGCACCGTGCACGACACGCTCGACAAGTTCAGCCCGCATCGACTGTGCACGTACCTGTTCGAACTCGCGCAGGCCTTCACCTCGTTCTACGAGGCGTGCCCGGTGTTGAAGGAAGGCTACGAAGCCACCCGTGAGAGCCGCCTCGCGCTGTGTGACATCACCGCGCGCACGTTGAGCAAAGGTCTCGAGTTGCTCGGTATCGAAGCACCGGAACGCATGTGAGTCGGCTACCGCTCAGCTTGCTGCCGGACAGCGCGATCGTGCAGCCCGACGGATCGCTCGGCATCGGTGGCTGCGACGTCGCCGCATTGGCCGCCGAATATGGCACGCCACTATTCATCTACGACGAGGCTCAACTACGCGCGCGTTGTCGCGAGGCTGTCGCCACCTTCGGCCTCGGCAACGCGGTGTACGCGACCAAGGCGTTTCTGTGCACCGCGATGGCTCGCCTGGCGTACGACGAGGGCATGCTGCTCGATGTCGCCAGCGGCGGCGAAATGTTCGTCGCGCTGCGCGCCGGCGTGCCAGCCAACGCGCTCGTGATGCACGGCAACAACAAGAGCATCGACGAACTGCGCATGGCGATCACCGAAGGTGTGCGCCACATCGTCGTCGACAGCTTCGACGAACTCGATCGACTCGATGCGCTGCACGCGGAAGGCCTGCCCGCACCACAGGTAATGGCTCGCATTACGCCCGGACTACTCGCACACACGCACGAGTTCATCGCCACCGGGCAGGACGACAGCAAATTCGGCTTCAACCTCGGTAACGGCTCGGCGATGAAGGCCGTCGATCGCATGCGGCGCTCGGCCAGCGTGCAGTTGCGCGGTGTCCACTGCCACATCGGTAGCAACGTGTTCGAAGCAGCCAACTTCGCCAAGGCCGCGGAGGTGATGGCTGGCTTCTCCATCCCACTCGATCTTCCCGAACTGTCGCTGGGCGGCGGCCTCGGTGTCGCCTATATAGAGGGTGAAGAAGCGTCGACGATCACGCAGTGGGGCAACGTGCTGCTCGACGCGTGCGCGGCGCTCGGCGTGAAGAGTGCGATCAGTGTCGAACCTGGTCGCAGCATCGTGGCGGCGGCGGCGATCACGGTGTACACGGTCGGCACGATCAAGGACATCCCCGGTGTGCGCACCTACATCGGTGTCGACGGTGGCATGAGCGACAACCCGCGGCCCGTGTTGTACGGCAGCGGGTACGAGGCCTTCCTTCCGCGGGCGGTGGCAGCGGAGCGCCCGTTGTCGGCTCGCCTCGTCGGCAAACATTGTGAGAGCGGCGATGTGCTGGTGCTCGACGCAACGCTGCCGGCCGATGTCAAGGTTGGCGACCTGCTCTCCACACCGGTGACCGGTGCGTACGGTCACAGCATGGCCAGCAACTACAACAAGCTCACTCGGCCGCCCGTGCTGTTCGTCGGCGACGGACGCGCGCGAGTCGTCGTGCGGCGCGAGACCTACGAAGACTTGGTGCAATGCGACGTCGAGTGATCGATAAAGTCCGCGCCTTCTTGCGGCCCAGCAAACCGAGCGATACGGGTCTGGTCATTGAGTACTCGCCGAGCCTCGACGGCGACCCCGATCCAGGAGAAGTGGTGTGGACGTGGGTGCCCTACGAAGACGACCCGTCGCAGGGGAAGGATCGGCCGGTGGTCGTCATCGGCCGGCGCGGCAAGAACCTTGCGGCCGTACCTCTTACCTCCAAGCGTCACGACAACGAACTGCAGGTCGCGGTCGGTGCTGGTCCGTGGGACCGTGATGGCCGGCAGAGTTACGCCAAGGTGGAACGCGTGCTGGATGTCGCGCCCGGTCAGGTGCGTCGTGAGGGTGCGGTACTGCAACGCAAGCACTTCGACGACGTCGTCGCCGGTGTCCGCCAGGCGCAGCAACGCTGACCGTTGTCATTCGAGGGTTTCCTCCCGTCCGAGGGTTTCGTCCCCGCCGGCGGGGATGAAACCCTCGGATGAAAGGCGACCCGATATGTGTCGCGTCCGACGGGGGTTGAACTCGTAGCCTGCCAAGCGTGAAGCTGATCCGGATCGGTGTTCTCGGCTGCGGCAACGTCGGCTCCGCTCTCGTAACGCTGATCAACTCGCGGCGGGCGGCAATCGAGAGTCGCACCGGCGTGGAGCTAGAGATCGTTTCCGTCGCGGTGAGCGATCCCAAGAAGAAGCGGACACCGCCGCTCGCGTCGGGTGTGCTGTCGGGCGATGCCCTTGCGGTGGTCAATGATCCGGCGATCGACCTGATCGTCGAGGTGATCGGCGGCATTGAGCCCGCTCGCGAGCTAATCATGGCGGCGCTGCGCAACGGCAAACCGGTGGTCACCGGCAACAAGGAGTTGCTCGCCAGTTTCAGCACCGAGTTGTTCGCGGCGGCCGACGCGGCGGGTGTTGACCTGTTATTCGAGGCAGCGGTGGCTGGCGGTATCCCGATCGTGCGGGCGCTGCGCGAGAGTTTGCGCGGCGAGCCGATCACGCGTGTGCTCGGGATCATCAACGGCACGACCAACTTCATCCTCACGCGTATGACAGAGGATGGCGCCGACTATTCGGCGGCATTGGCCGAAGCACAGTCACTCGGGTGTGCCGAGCGCGACCCAACGGCCGATGTCGAAGGCTACGACGCCGGCGCGAAGGCGGCGATCATCGCCACGATCGCGTTCGGCGCACAGGTCGTGGCCGACGACGTATATCACGAGGGAATCAGTGCCATCTCGGCTGCCGAGATCGCGATGGCCAAACGACTCGGGTATGTGGTCAAGCTGCTCGGCATTGCCGAGGTCACGCCTGACGGTGCAGTCGGCGTGCGCGTGCACCCGACGATGGTGCCGTTCCATCATCCGCTGGCGAGCGTGCGCGAGAGCTACAACGCGGTGTTGGTCGAGGGTGCAGCCGTCGGCTCGTTGATGTTCTACGGGCGTGGCGCCGGCGGGCAACCGACCGCGAGCGCAGTGCTGGGCGATGTCATCGACGCGGCAGTCAACCTGTCGCG
>JANWKM010000161.1 GCA_025451395.1 Ilumatobacteraceae bacterium | reverse complement strand
TCTCGAGCTCGACCCGGAACATTGCATTGGGGAGAGATTCGAGGATCGTGCCTTCGAGCACGATGGCGTCGTCTTTTGGCTTGGGCAGAGTGGGCCTCTTTCGAACGGTGGTGACTACAGCCGAGAACCTGCTCCGCACGCGCGAAGCTGATCTGGGCCGAGGTGCAATGCTATCGCCCGCGAAAGTCAACGCCAAGTGGCAGTGATCGGAAAATCGCCGGCGCCATAGCACGGAAAATCAGCGTCATCGGGGACCCTCGACGCGGAAGAATCTCTCCAATGGCCACAGCAACCTCTCGCTGGCGCGCACTTGCCGCCCTGCTGAGACCCGACGCCGGGCGTTGGGTCGGCCTCGGCGCGCTCATTGCCGTGGGATCGGGCCTGATCCTGACAGGACCACTGATCGTCCGCAAGATCGTGGATCTGGCCACCACAGGCACCACGACCAGCGAACTGGCACGTCTGGCCGTGCTGTTCCTGATCGTGGCGATCGCCTCACAGCTGATCAACATGGCTGTGGCTTGGATGGCAACGGTGACGGCCTGGCACACCACCAACGAGATCCGCATCCGGCTTGCGAAGCACGTACTGGGCCTCAGCCACGCCTTTCATCGCCAGCACACACCCGGCGAACTGATTCAGCGAGTCGACGGCGACGTGACGTCTGTGTCGGATTTCATGGGCCGGGTCATCCCACGCGCGGCCGGCGCCCTGTTCATGGTGGTCGGCATGATCGGCGTGCTGATCGTCGTCGATTGGCGTCTGGCGGTCGGCGCCACGCTCTATGTGGGCGTCGCAGTCGGCGTGGTCGTCCGCGGTCGTCACCGCGCTGTTGGCGAGTCATCGGACGAGATGGGCTCCTATGCCCGGTTGTACGGAGGCATCGAGGAGCGGCTCACCGCAGCCGAAGATCTGCGCTCGAACGGCGCCGGTGGCCACGCGATGTGGAGATTCGTCGAAGACAGCGCCGACACCATGGGCAGCGCAGTTCGTCGGGAGAAGGCCTTCCTGCGGATGTGGTGGGGAGTCGACGGCTCAGTTGCCGCCGGATCCGTCGTGTCGTTGGTTGTCAGCGCGATGCTGGTCAGCCGCGGCATCATCACCGTCGGCGATGCGTTTCTGCTGTTCCAGTACGTCCTGCTGCTCGCTCGTCCGCTGGAAGACATGGTCGACCAGCTGGAGACCGTGCAGAAGGCCAACGGTGCAATGGTCCGCGTCATCGATCTGCTCGCCATCGAGCCCGACATCCGCGACGACGGAGCCACGATTCCTCCCAGTGGCCCGCTGAGCGTCGAGTTCAGTGACGTTACCTACGACTACGGCGACGATCAGATCGTGCTGCAGACGATCAATCTGAACTTCGCCGCGGGTCGATCGGTCGGGATCGTCGGTCGCACCGGAAGTGGCAAGACCACGTTGTCGCGACTGGTGCTGCGCCTCATCGAGGCCACCAGTGGCACACTGCGGCTGGGCGGCGTCCCGATCGACGACATTCCATTCGCGGAGCTCCGGCGGCGCGTCGCCCTGATCCCGCAGGAGGTCGAACTGCTCAGCGGCACGGTGCGCGACAACGTGACCCTGTTCGACGAGACACCATCCGACGAAGCCGTCGAGACAGCCCTTCGAAATGCCGGACTCGGCGCGCTCGCAGACGGTGGAATTCATCGGGAGCTCGGGGCCGGAGGCGCGGGCCTGTCGGCGGGCGAAGCGCAGCTCCTGGCACTCGCCAGGGTGTGGCTGCGCGACCCCGACATCGTCGTGCTCGACGAGGCGACGGCGCGGATCGACCCTGCGACCGAGGTGCTGTTGGAAGCCGCCATTGCGCGGCTGACACGCGGCCGCACGACATTGATCATTGCCCATCGGCTATCGACATTGCGGTTCGTCGACGAAATCGTCGTGCTCGACCACGGGCGGGTGATCGAGCACGGTGATCGTGCCAACCTGGCCGATGACATCGACAGCCGGTTCCGGCATCTTCTGGATTTGGCGCACGACGAGGCGCCAAACGAGGTACCGAACGAGGTGGCAGTGCCATGAGTGTCTGGCGGCTCGGATGGCGCGTGTCTCAGCACGAACCGCGCAGCTTCTGGTCGGGGTATCTCCTGTTCGTGCTGTTCTTCACCTTCCCTGTACTCAGCGGATGGCTGCTCGGCCGCGGCTTCACCGCTTTGTCCACCGGCAACAACCCGCAGGTGTACTGGATCGCCGGTGCCTTGGTGCTGTGTGAGGTGGCGCGAATGAGCACCATTCACCTCGGCGCGTTGATGTGGACCCGAGCATGGGTGCACATGCAGTCGCTGCTGCGTGCCAACTTGCTGACTGCACAGGTGGCCAGCGGCGGTCCCGAGGCTGGTCAGCCGGTCGGGTCGGCGGGCGAGGCGATCACGCACTTCCGCGACGACGTCGAGGACGTCACCATGTTCATCGACGGCTTCGTCGACATCTCCGCCGGCGTCGTGTTCACGGTGCTGGCCGGACTGGTGCTCGGCAGCGTCGATTCACGCGCCGCGTTGGTGTTACTGATTCCGCTGATCGCCGTGGCCATGGCAACGCGCACGCTCGATTCACGGATCAAGCGCTACCGCGCTGCCGACCGGATCGCCTCCGAGGCCGTCGGCGGAATGCTCGGCGATGTGATGGCCGCGGCCACCACGATCAAGGTCAACAACGCCATCGACCCGACCATCGCACACATGAAGAAGTTGGTGGACGCCCGGCGCCACACCGCGGTGCGCGATCGCGTGCTCGATGAGAGTGTGTGGGCGTTCAGCCAGGGCGCCGCCGACGTCGGACTCGGCCTGGTGCTGTTGACCACCGCAAGCGCGATGGCGTCGGGCGCATTCAGCGTCGGCGAGTTGGCGATCTTCACCGCATATCTCGGTTGGCTCAGCTTCCTGCCGAGAATGGTGGGTCGCATGCTGGCCCGCCGCAAGCAGGTTTCGGTGGCCTTCGATCGCATGCGCGTGCTGGTGGCCGACGCCGACGTCAGCAACACCGTCTCCAGCCGCGACCTGCCGATCGGGATCCGTCAGACGCGGACACGTCCACTGCCCCAGCGACCAGAGCGAATCCCACTCGATGTCCTCGAGGTTCGTGGTCTCAGTGCGAAATACTCGGCTGGATCCGGTGTACATGACATCAGCTTCCGCGTGAGGCGCGGTAGCTTCACCGTGTTGACGGGGCCGATCGGCGCCGGCAAGAGCACCCTGCTGCGTGCCCTGCTCGGCCTCGCACAACACGCCTCGGTGACGGGCGACGTCGCGTGGAACGGTCAGGTGCTCGCCGATCGAGCGGCGTTCTTGATTCCTCCGAACGCCGCGTTCCTGCCACAGGTTCCGCAGCTGATCTCCGATTCAGTGGCCGACAACATCGCGCTCGGCATCGTCGACGACGAACAACTGTCGCTCGCGCTCGAGCTCGCCGCCGTGCGATCCGACATCGACGAGATGCCGGATGGCGTCAACACGTTGATCGGTCCCCGCGGACTGCGGCTGTCGGGCGGTCAGCGCCAGCGGGTTGCGACCGCGAGAGCGTTGGTGCACTCCCCCGAGTTGGTGGTGCTCGACGACCTGTCGAGCGCTCTCGACATCGAGACGGAGTTGCAGCTGTGGTCGAATCTGGCCGCAGCCGGTATCACCGTGTTGGCCGTGTCGCACCGCGCCATCGCGTTCGACCGTGCCGATCAGGTGCTGCACCTCGACGCCGGTCGCCTCGCCTGAAAGGGGTCGTCACCGCAGAAACTTGTGCAACTTCGGTCGCGACGCCCTTTTCCAGACTTTCCGGAACTCGGCACGTAGTTGCACCCTGTCGGCGCGTTCGAACTCGATCAGTTCCCCCGCAACCACCCGCGTCGATGGCAGCGCCTTTGCTGCTGAACGCAACCAGGCCTCGGCCACGGTTGTGTCCTGAAACTTGCCGAGCACCGTTTGCACGTCGGCCAACGCGTTCGCAAGGCGCCGCGCATCCTTGCCGTACAGGGGTACGACGGCGTCGGCCGCGTACCGGGCCCGCTTTGCGCGGATGCGGATTGCGTGAAGCGCCGCGTCCGGCGCATCCAAGGCGAGGTCATCGACCGCGCGACTGAGTCGACGCAACGGCTTGTAGGCGACCTTCGCAAGGATGGTCCGCGCCACACGATCCGCCAAACCGGACGGCCGTGTCGCGAACTTCGGCTGTCGTGCCGTCTCGACCAACGCGTCGATCAACGCAAGGTAACGGTCACTCTCCAACGTGGCGGCGACATGTGCTGATGCCTCGTTCGTCGTCGCCGCGAGGTGGTTCAACAACACGCCCACCGGCTTTGCATCGCGTTTGGGTAACTGGGAGAGTTGCGACCGCAATCGCTCTGCGAGCACGTCGGCGTCGCGGCCAATCCCCACTTCGCGGCCCAGCCATCCGAGTTCGTCGCGAAGCGAAGTGGTCAGGGAACTGTCGAGGAGGCTCGCGAACGTTCGAAGATCCGAGCGAAGTCGTCGCGCTGCAACTCGGAACTGGTGCAGATCTTCCGGTTGGTCGCCCAGGCACACTCTGGCGTGTTGATCGATGAGCTGCACGACCGATTTCGACAGGACGTGCCGCACGAGCACACCGACGGTGGCGCGCTTGCCCACATCGGGAATGACGACGTCCGGCGGATCGAATGCCCTCGGTCCAAGAGCCCGTAACGCCTTCGCGATTGGAACCTCGTCGTCCGTACACCCGGAGTCGCGCAATCGCTCGAGGATCGCCGAAACCGCTGCAGATTCAGCCTGCGTGCCGACGAATTCCAACTCGACCTCGCGGAACACATTGATCGGCCCGCCGGCAACCTGGGCGACCACGGTGTCGTCGCACAACTTCGCGAAGGGATGTCCGTCGAGTTCGACGTCGAACTGCGTTCGCTCGGTTTGCAGTCGCACGGCAGGGGCGAGCGACTGCGATCCTGTGTAGGCCCTCACCGCCGTGTGAACCGCGGCCGGTACCGCCCCGAGGGGCTCATCGAACATGATCTCGTGACGCGAGAGCGCCGTATCCGAAGACGCAGCCGGAAGCTTCAGCGTCCAGATCGGCCCCGGCTCACCACGTCTGGACCGAAGAGTGACTCCCCATCTCGCCAGTGCCAGCGAAGGAGTGTCGTAGTAGACGGCATCGAGCTGCAACGTCTCCTTGGGACCGACCGACATGCCCGGCACGGCGTGCGTGAGATCGGCCAACTCCGTGCCCGCTTCCGCAGCGAGTTTGAACTCACGCTCGATCATTCGTCATCTTCCCAGATCAGAACGAAGATTCCATTGACGTCCGCATGAACGTCCCTCAAACATACTTTTCCCGCCTCAGCGCGCCCGAGACCGAGGTGGCTTCGACCGGTCGTCGAGCGTTCGACATGCGACATACAGATCGTTATACTGAACGTATGACGATGGTGGCACTGCGGCTAGCGGACGAAACGGTCGAGCAGATCGATCAACTGGTCGCTGCCGGATGGTCGATCAATCGAACGGTGTTTGTCCGCGAGGCGATCGAGGCGGCATTGGCTCGAGCGCTCGAGGAGGAACTCGATCGACAGATCGCAACAGCGCTCGAGCGCGTCGTGGAGACGCCGGACGAGATCGCGGCGCTCAAAGCGTCGAGCCGGGCGTGGATCGAGTCGCTCCCGGATGAGGATTGGTGATGCAG